>CANHFN010000077.1 GCA_947459935.1 Actinomycetota bacterium | reverse complement strand
TGGCCTTTGCGGCTGTTGCTCTAATTTCTTCTTCTAGCTCTATGTTAATCAGAGCGTCATTAGCACCTGCTTGCACCATCATGACATCTCTGTAAAAGGTCGCGATATCAAGCAGTGCTGCATCTAAGCCATCACGAATCATTCGTGTCTGTCTGGTCTTTTGTTCTTTCTCTAAATCCTTAATTGCTTTGCTGCCACCAATTGCCATGCCACGTCCGGTGGCACCTTTGCCATAGGCAAGTGATAAATCATCTACTTCTTTCTCATTTCTTTGTTCTGCAGCCTCTGTTGCTTGTTGTGTTGCTAGATCAACCAGCGTTTGAGCAGCAGCAAAAGCTGAAGAAATGCCTTGCAGGGTGAGCGGAAGTTTCATGATTGTGTTTCTTGTGTTGCGCACTGACTCATTGTTTGCAAGATAGCGAGCGCGACCTATGTGACCTTGGCTCACTCGTGCTGCAAAATCTGCCATAACAGGTGAGATGCCATCTCGAGATTGCAGTACTTGTGCCACTGCTTGTGTTGATGGTGTGACAAGTTGCAGGTGGCGACAACGGCTGCGGATAGTTGGCAACACATCATGCAAGGTTGGTGCACAGAGCAACCAGACAGTTCTGTTGCCGGGCTCTTCAATTGCTTTGAGTAATGCGTTAGCTGCAGACTCTGTGAGTCTGTCCGCATCTTCCATTACAACTACGCGCCAGCCACCCATAGATGGTGCCCAAGCAACACGTGTGAGGAGTTCTCTTACTTCATCAATCTTTATGGAAAGACCTTCTGTGGCAATAACCTCAACATCTGGGTGAGCACTGTTGGCTGCAGATTTACATTCATTGCAGGTGCCACAACCATCTTGTTTACAGACAAGTGCTTGCGCAAATGCAACGGCTGCAGATGAACGACCTGATCCTGGTGGGCCCGTAAAGACCCAAGCATGGGTCATCTCTTGTGACTCTTGCCCACTTCTAGTGGCAGCAACAGCCTTTTGGAGTACTTCAACTACATGTTCTTGTCCTACAAGATCTGAATACACGCTCACTTTTTAGCAGCTGGCTTCTTCTTTGGGGCTGCGTTTTTCACAGCTTTGCCTGCTGCCCGTATTGGGCGCAGCAGTAAATTGCCTTTGTCCTCAACAGCGTTGCGCTTGAGGGCAGGGATTTCACTAACTCTAGAAATGATTGCGGTGTGAGTCTCTTCAATAGATTGATTGCCATCGATAATTACATAACGCTCTGGATCAAGGGCTGCTAACTGCAAGAACTCTTGGCGCACACGCTCATGGAAATCTATGGGTTGTGATTCAAGGCGGTCTTTGCTCTTTAAGCGGGCAAGACCGATCTGTGGTGGTAGATCAATAATGATTGTCAGTGTTGGGAAAAGAGATTCTGTTGCCCAGCGAGAAATACGTGCCACTTCTCCGGGTTCAAGGACTCGTCCTGCGCCTTGATATGCAATAGATGAGTCAAAGTATCGATCACTGATGACAACCTCGCCTTGGGCAAGTGCTGGGCGAATAACGGAGTAAACATGGTGAGCACGATCTGCTGCATAGAGTAGTGCTTCAGCGCGGGGTGAAATCTCTCCTGTGGAGTGAGAAAGAAGAATTTTTCTAATTTCAATTCCTAAATCACTACCACCTGGCTCGCGAGACAAGACAACTGTTTCACCTTCTTGTTCTAGCCATTCTTTAAGTAATTGTGATTGTGTTGATTTACCAATTCCTTCGCCGCCTTCAAATGCGATGAAGACACCCTTGGCTGGTGCGCCAGTAATGCTGCCTAACTCTCCTTTGAAAGCATTTGTAATATCAGACCACAAAGAAACATTAGGTCGATCTTTCATTTGCTTATAGGAGACAAATCCGATTAAAGATGCGATCAAACCTGCAATTAGGATTGTTACAGCAGCGCCGTTGTAGTTAATCTCGGTGTTTTGAAATTTGAGAGTGTGTTGGCCAATAGAAGCTGCAATCAATGGCGCAATTGCAAGAACGCAAACTAAAACCACGCGGATCAGGCTTTGCACGAAGGCAAAGGTGCGGCCACGAACATCATCTGCCACCTCCATGCCCAGCATGGTGAAGCCTGTTACCCAGGTAATTCCGCTAAAAGAACCCAGGATTATCACGATAAAGACTGCTAAAACAAGGTTAGGGATAGCAGCTAGTGCAACTAAGAAGAAGCCACTGATGACGAGGGAGGCGCCAAAGAGGCGTCGTCTAGAAAACTGTGCAAATACTCGTGGTCCAAAAGCAATACCTGCTGCAAGACCAGTAAAGACTGCACCGAAGAGAACACCATAGGCAGCTTCTCCACCACCAAGATCACCCACAAAAGTTCTAGCCAAACCAATAACTGCACCAGCTGCGGCAAATGCGCCAACCATTCCAACAACTAAGCCACGGATGAGCTTGGTGCCAGATACTGCTTTCCAGCCATCATGAAGACTCTTTAAGATCCCGGTGTCAGCTGAGTGTTTTTCTGCCGCGCCTTTTGGAATCTCTCGTAATCCCCAGATTGTGTATGCACCAAAGGCAAATGACAGTGCGTTTACATACAGTGCAAGATCAACTGCAGTTGAGTTAATCCCAAAAGTTACATTGATTGCTGAAGTAAAAAGTGAAAGGAAGGTAAAGATAAGAGCTGCAATCGGTGCTGTGCCATAGCCAGCAAGGAGTGAAACTTGATTAGCTGATTCTAATTTTTCCCGTGGAACTAAATTAGGAACAGATGCTTCTTTAGCTGGTGACCAAAACAGAGTTATACATTCCACCAAGATGGTTGCGGTGTAGAGCCAGAAGTAGTTGTGAAAAATAGGAATGGAGATATAAAGCCCGGTGCGCAAGATGTCACAGTTGACCATTAACTTGCGGCGATCTAATTTGTCTGCGATCACACCTGCCAGTGGGCCAAGAAAGACTGCTGGCAGTAAGCGAGCGATGAAAACACCAGCGATTGCAAAGTTTGCCGTTGCATAATCTCCACCTGAGAGCTGCTGGGCCATTGCAGTTGTCGCAAGCAGACCTAACCAATCGCCCAAGGATGAAAAGACCATCGAGTTCCAGAGCTTTCGAAATGGTCGGATTGCTAGAACGCCACGGGTTACATCCTGCGCAGGTGCGGCAGGGGTAGGCAGCGACTTAGACATGGTGGGAGTCTATCGGGGCGAGTTTGAGCGTACACAGGTGTGTACTTAGACCTAAATTTAGGGCTATATTACTTTCTGACTCACAAGGAGGATGTAATGGACGAGATTCTTACAAGCACGGCAATGGGTATTTCTGAGTTTAAACAAAATCCCAATGCTGCTGTTAAGGCTGCAGATGATCTGCCTTTTGCGGTACTCACAAACAACCGACCATCTTTCTATGTCATGTCTCCAAGGATGTTTGATTACATCACCGAGAAGCTCTGGGATGCACAAATGACCTCAACAATCTTGGCAGAGATCAAAGCACATGAAAGTGGCGAGATTAAAGGCATACCAGTCACTATTGAAGAATTGCGAAGGGAGTCACGCCTTGTACAACCTCGTGTTTCTGCCAAACGCAAAAAAAGCGTGGCACAAACTCGATCCCGGCGTTCGAAATAAATTAGAAAAAACTTTAGAGCGAAGACTACAAAATCCCTTTATAGAAAGCGCTGCACTCTCTGGTGATTTAGCTGGTTGTTACAAAATCAAAAGTAAAAGCAGCGGGATACGTCTTATCTATACAGTCAGCGAAAGTAATTTACTTCTCTTAGTAATTACTGTTGGTAAACGTGAAGGCGGAGAATCCTATGAGGATGCAAGAACTGAATTAAGAAATATTGGGTGAGACTTCACTACTCAGCCTTTTTCTTTGCTTTCCCTGATGCAGCCTTTTTGGCAGCCTTCTTTGCGGCTGCTTTTTTCACCACATTCTTTGTCAGGGTCGGCGCGGTATCGCCCTTCTTAGGCTTTGCTGCCGCCTTCTTGCGTGCCTTCTTTGGTGATGGACCGTTCTCTGCTTCCCATGCACGACGTCCTGCAAGTAGTTCTAGACCTCGATCTAATGTCATTCCTTCAGCAGTGTCACCACGACGCAAGGTTGCATTAGTTTCACCATCGGTTACATACATACCAAAGCGACCATCCTTAATGATCAATGGCTTTTGTGAAGTTGGATCAATACCAAGTTCTTTCACCGGTGGTTTTGCAACTCCGCGGCGGCGCTCTTTTGGCTTTGAATATATCTCTAGTGCTTCATCTAATGTCATCGTGAAGAGTTGTTCTTCAGATGTCAGTGTGCGGGAGTCCGCGCCAGCTTTTAGATATGGACCATAGCGACCGTTTTGGACGGTGATGTCATCACCGGCACTATTTGTGCCAAGTGTGCGAGGTAATGAAAGCAGTTGTAGCGCATCTTCATAGGTAACAGTGTCGAGAGTCATTGTTGAAAGAAGGGAAGCAGTCTTTGCTTTTGGTGCATCTGCTTTTTTCTTTTTCTTCTTTCCAGAAGCGGTTAGCTCTACGGGCACCTCTGGCAATACTTCGGTGATGTAGGGACCAAAGCGACCACTCTTTGCAATGATCGGCAGGTTAGTTGCAGGATCAACTCCTAGTTCGCGCTCACCAGAAGGAGCAGCCAATAACTCAATTGCTTTAGCAAGAGTTAATTCATCGGGTGCTAAGTTTTCTGGAATATTTGCAAGCTTGCGCTCTTCGCCTTCTTTGTTCTCTTGCAGGTAAGCGCCATAGCGACCAACACGAATTTCAATTTCAGGGGACAAGTTCATGGTGTTTGTCGCACGTGCATCGATCACACCAAGGTCTGCAGATAGTTCATTGAGTCCTGGTTGTCCGTCAACGCCATAGAAGAAGTCACGCAACCAATCA
>CANHFN010000076.1 GCA_947459935.1 Actinomycetota bacterium | reverse complement strand
TGGCTCGTTATAGGTAATTAGTGGTGTTCGATCTCTTTCAGATCATCAGCTGAAACCTTAGTAACCTGCTCAGCATTTGCAACACTCATGCGGGAACGAAGTTTGTTGCGTAACGCACCAGCACGCTTCACGCCACGAGAATCAACTGCTGGTAACTCAAGTGGGGGAGCTTGCTCGTGAGATGTGAGTAGGTAGGCCTTTTCAGGGGAGATCGGCTCATGAACTTCTACAAATTCACCGTGAGGTAAACGAAGAAGCGTTCCAGTCTCTCTTCCGTGAAGAACAAGATCTCGATCTGCGCGTTGTAGAGACAGGCAAAGTCTCTTTGTTATAACGAATGCAAGCGGCGGAAGAATCAACACTCCAAAACGAGAGCCCCACATGATTTGGTTAATGGATAGATCAAAGTGAGTTGCAATGATGTCATTTCCACCATTAATCAAAGTTACCATCACAAATGTTAGTGACATGGCACCGAGTGCTGTTCTGTTCGGAGCATTGCGAGGGCGATCTAATATGTGGTGTTCACGCTTGTCACCTGTAATCCAACTTTCGATGAATGGATATAGCGCCATACCAGTGAACAAGATTCCAGGAATAATCAATCCAGGAATGAGAATATTCCATGAGATCGTATAGCCAAACAAATAGGTTTCTATTGGTGGAGCCATACGAACTAATCCATCCAGCCAGCCCATATACCAATCGGGTTGGGAGCCGGCAGAGATCTGCCCCGGTGTGTAAGGACCATAGAGCCAGATCGGGTTAATTGATGCGACAGCTGATAAAAATGCAATCACACCAAAAACGATGAAGAAGAAACCACCAGCTTTTGCCATATAGGTAGGCATCAATGGGTAACCAACTACATTTTTTTCTGTGCGTCCTGGACCTGGGTACTGAGTGTGCTTCTGGTACCAAACCAACATTAAGTGTGCAGTAATTAAAGCTAAGAAAGCACCAGGCAAAAGCAATACGTGCACAATGTAAATTCGCGGAATGAAAGCTTCGCCCGGGAATGCTCCACCGAATGCAAAGTAGGCTAGATAGGACCCAACAACCGGTAAAGCTTGAATTATCGCCTCAGCAATTCGAATTCCCGTACCTGACAAAAGATCATCTGGAAGCGAGTAACCAAGGAAACCTTCTACGATTCCGAGAGTTAGAAGCCCAATACCAATAATCCAGTTACCTTCTCGTGGCTTACGAAATGCACCTGTAAAGAAAACGCGCATCAAGTGGGCGACGATTGCTGCCATGAAGATAAGTGCAGCCCAGTGGTGAATCTGGCGCATCAAAAGACCACCACGAACTTCAAATGAAATATGCAATGTGGATGCATAAGCTGCAGACATCTTGATACCTTCTAGAGGCTCATAGCTGCCTTCATAAATAACTTCACGTTGTGAAGGGTCAAACCAAAAAGTCAGGAATGTTCCAGATAAAAGCAAAATGATGAATGAATACAGCGCTACTTCGCCGAGCAGGAAAGACCAGTGATCCGGGAATACCTTTTGGAGGTTCTTTTTCATCCATGCAGCAGCGCCAGTGCGCTCGTCTACATAGTTGGCAACGCTTCCTAAACGTGCTTCAGCTGTCATTGTGAGTTACGCTCCCAGAAACTAGGTCCGACAGGCTCGGAGAATGGTTTACGTGCGACTAAATAACCTTCGCCATCGATAGTGATATCTAACTGAGGTAATGGACGAGCAGCAGGTCCAAAGATAACTTTTGCTGCACGGGTCACATCAAATGTTGATTGGTGACATGGACACAATAGATGTTTGGTTTGTTGTTCATAGAGAGCTACAGCACAACCCATATGAGAGCAGATCTTTGAAAAGGCGATGATTCCATCATGAGTCATCGCTAGTTTCTCAGGTTCAAGATTAAATTCCTGAGGACGAAGACGGATGAGTAGAACAGCATCTTTTGCAATATCGCTGAGTTTTCTGTGTTCTGGGTCTGCAATCTCTGGGAGCACTTGAGCTACCGCACCAACTTCTAGGTCAGAAGCTTTAATGCGGCGATTACCAGGATCTGTTACTAGATACGTACCTGATTTCCAGGTTGTCTTTTCAAGTTCGTTGCCTGGCAAAGGACCTAAATCGCGGAGTAGAAGTAGGGGAGACATAGCAGACAATCCAAGTGCTGCGCCTAATGAACGCTTGATTAGTGAACGACGTCCAAGTCCGGAAGCACTTGCACCTTCTTTAACAGCAGCAACAAATTCTTTGCGATCAGAATCTGGAGAACGAAATTCATGTCGCTGCGCAACTACTTCAGTATCTGGCATCAATGTTTTTGCCCAGTGAATTGCACCTAAGCCAATGAAGAACAATGAAATCGCCATACCCAGACCAAGACCAAGTTGGTGGGCGTTTTGGTCACCCATGACCGGAATAAAAATGAAGACATCATCTGGAATAAAAACGTAGGAAACAATGAGCAGAATTGTTCCCAGTGCAGAAATTCCAAACAGCGTTGCTACCTGACGTTCTGCGCGATCTGCAGCAGCTGGATCAGTGTCAGCCTTACGGTGAACATGTGCCGGCAATCCTGGATCTTTGATAGCTTCGATTTCATTTGACATGTTTTACTTCGCCTTCATCGCTAGCCACACAGCAACACCGATTAACATTCCCAAACCAAGAACCCAACCCAGCAAACCTTCTGTCACTGGCCCAACACGACCAAGGGATGCGCCACCGAGGTTTGGTTCATTTTCTGCAAACTTAATCCACTTAATGATCGAGAGTTTTTCTGCAGGAGTTAACGTTTTATCACTAAACACAGGCATAGATTGCGGACCAGTAACCATTGCTTCGTAGATGTGCTTTGGTTCAACACCCATCAATGTTGGGGCATATTTTCCTTGAGTCAGTGCGCCACCTTGTCCTGCAAAGTTGTGGCACATCGCGCAGTTATTGCGGAAGAGTTC
Organism: Actinomycetota bacterium; assembly: GCA_947459935.1. Classification (GTDB taxonomy): domain Bacteria; phylum Actinomycetota; class Actinomycetes; order Nanopelagicales; family Nanopelagicaceae; genus Planktophila. The sequence continues at coordinate 1,966 of CANHFN010000076.1, read as the reverse complement.
CCCACCTTCTGCAGTGTTTCCATCTCGTTCATAATTTAAAGATGACTCACTTGGAATTTCTGGTCCTGGGGCAAGGGATGCAACATATGCGGCTAAAGCTGCTGTTTCCTCAGCGTTATAGAGAGGCTTCTTACGCATCGCTTGTGTGCTCATGTCAGCCATTGGCATACGCCCTGTACCAACTTGGAAGTCGACGGAAGCAGCGCCTACTCCAATGAGTGACGGAGCGATCAATGCACCTTCTGCGTTAAGTCCATGACATGAAGAACATCCCTTGAGGAAAATCTGGCGTCCTTCTTCAATTTGTGCTGAACGATCCACAACTTGAGTTGTTTCCGAAGTCACGGCACTTGCCACACTAAAGGTGGCACCAATTGCAAGCAGCGCAAGCAAAAGGAGAAAAGGCCCAGAAGCCTTATGGCGACGGTAGCGGGATAAACGCTTCAAATCATTTCCTAACTACTTAATCAGGTAGATCGCCGAGAACAGCGCAATCCACACAACATCAACAAAGTGCCAATAATAAGAAACTACGATCGCAGTGGTTGCTTGTTGGTGAGTAAAGCGTCGAGCTTTAGCCACGCGCACCATAACAATCAAAAATGCAATAAGTCCACCAGTCACGTGTAAGCCGTGGAATCCAGTTGCTACATAGAAAACGGAACTATATGCATCTGATGAAAGTGTTTTTCCTTCAGAGACCAACATTGCATACTCATAGATTTGACCGGAAACGAAAACCGCACCCATCAAGAATGTTGTAGCGAACCATTCGCGCATTCCCCATTTATTAACTTGGAAAATATTTCCTGTTCGATGATTTTGAAAACGTTCAGCAGCAAAAACACCGAACTGGCATGTTACAGAAGAGAGAACAAGAATGGTTGTGTTAATTGCTGCGAATGGAATATTCAGTAGCTCTGTTGATTCAGCCCAAATAGCTGGACCTTGGACCGCACGAATTGTGAAGTACATGGCAAACAAAGCGGCAAAGAACATAAGTTCACTAGCAAGCCACACGATCGTGCCCACGGCTACAGCGTTAGGGCGTGTGATTTTTTGATGTGCGACAGTGCTGGACATAGGGGAGATTATTCCCGAAATAGGGCTCGCCGTCTCCCACAGATGCCTTCCGGGTGTCGATTTTGAGCATATCTCTAGTGAAACGGATCACTGTAAAAGTGGTGGCTCTTGCTATTGAAAGTGCTTCCCAATTGGGTCTTCGAGAATAGACTTTACCCATGTCAGAGACCAAAAAGCAGATCATCGTTTATTCAGATGATTCATCTGTTCGCGCATCAATTGTCTCTGCCCTGGGCCGTCGACTTGCAGCTGATCTGCCAGAGCATGTGATTCACGAATTTGCCACAGGATCTGCACTGCGTGCCTATGTGGATGGCAAAAGCGTAGGTGGCGGCATTCGGGCACATTTGTTCATTCTTGATGGTGAGGCCGCACAAGAAGGTGGCATGGGAATTGCTCGACAGTTAAAAGATGAAGTATTTAATTGCCCGCCGGTTTTGGTAGTCATTGGTCGCAAAGAGGATGCGTGGTTGGCCGCTTGGTCAATGGCAGAGGCATCCGTTGTTCATCCGATTGATCCATTTACTCTTGCTAAAACAGCTGCGCAATTACTTCGCGGCACCACACTTGTTTCTGCCTAACTAATCACATGATGCACACACGCTGGGAGTCACATATCTCGCGTTTGCGTTCTGGTCTAGACCTTGAGCCTGTAGAAGTTCAGTGGTGCATGAATGAGATCCTGACTGGGAATGCAGAACTCGAAGTGATTAAAGAATTCCTATTAGCCCTCAAGGCAAAAGGTGAAACTTCTTTAGAGGTTGGCGCTCTTGTTGACCAGATGTATGAGCATTGCGCTCCAATTACTATCAACGAAAGAGCTGTTGACACAGTCGGCACAGGTGGGGATGGTGCCCACACAATAAACATTTCAACAACTGCT
>CANHFN010000075.1 GCA_947459935.1 Actinomycetota bacterium | reverse complement strand
GTGGCATTTGGTTTTGCCTCTTTCGGTATGGCGATTACATCGTTCTTCAAGACGTACCAACAAATGGGTTTTATTAACATCGTTCTTTTGCCTATGACATTGTTCTCGGGATCTCTATACCCAATCTCTGTTTACCCGGATTGGTTAGAGAAAGTAATCATGGCGTTGCCACTGTGGCATGCAATTGAAATGGTAAGAGCTTTCTGGTTTGGAAATCTCACTTCAGGCGTGCTTATCCATATCGGTTACTTTCTTGTGATGATCGCTCTTGGACTTTATGTCACCTCTCGCAGACTGCGTGCACTGTTCCTGCGTTAATCAATAGTAAAGGTCGCATCTTTAACTAACGGAGGGCACTTCCAACCAGGAGCAATGACTGGTTCAAAATGCCACCACTCGTTCTCGTAAACACGACATAGCCCAAATTTTGATCCATTTACTTCTAGCCAACCAGCACCAACTGGTTCATCTGGGTAATTCACATCGATTGCAATTCCCCATGGATGATGTGAAACAAGAGGTGGTGCAACCCATTTACTAGCTTCTGCTTCAGATCCATATTTCTTTACAGCTTTTGTGAATAGACTTTTTTGATAAGCAAGACTTCTGTACCCTGAAGCGATATAAATCACCTGCCCATCTTTTTTTGCCGCAGCTTGCGCAGCCTTGAATCTGTATATAAGTTGCCTATCAATCGTGTTGGGACGGGTCATAGAACGCGGTATCGCACCAGCGCCTAATGAATACTCTGTTTTTTCACATCCATTAATAACGTTAGAAATACGAATTGTGTAATTTTTTTTGTTCGCACAACTTAAGGGAATAGTGTCGGAGGCAATAGAAACCCCATTTATTGAGAAAAAAGCCAGAAAAAGGGCTAGAAACGCCCGACTTTTACGCATGCCCTCAGTCTAGCGGGGTTGCTTTTTAATTAAAGAGTGAGAGAATTACGGCTAGTTAAGAAATTAACTAAAAACGAACCGGGAGAGTACTTCTCAAACGAGTTTCAAAAGCTGAAACCTTTGCCGTACAAGTTTTACAAATGCTGACACAGAGTAACCACAAGCAAACATTTAGATTCGTCCCTACTACATCAGTTCCAGTAGACCCGAAGAGGGTTGAAGCTATTCTCAAGCAAGAATGGGAACTATTTACTAAAAATACTGGCAAGAGCGCTGAAGAGAGCCGCCGATCAGTTAAGTCCTTACCTTTAGGCGTTACATCTAGTTTCCAACATTGGGATCCATACCCAATCTCAATCGTCTCTGCCAATGGCGCCTACATGACCGATGTTGATGGTCGTCAGCTCCTAGATCTATCTATGGGCTTTGGTGCGATGTTTGCGGGACATTTAAACCCGACTGTTATTGAAGAGATCCAAAGCTCACTAACAACAGGAATGCTTTTCGTTACACCATCACCAACTTCAACTGACGCAGCAGAAATGATTTGTAAGAGATTTAAAATTGACCAAGTTCGCTTTACTAACAGCGGAACTGAATCAACAATGTATGCAGTCCGTGTTGCACGATCTGCGTCAGGTAAAATGGGAATTCTTAAGGTCGAAGGTGGCTACCACGGAAGCTACGATCCTTTTGTTGTTTCAGCCAAACCACCCCTAGACAAGGCTGGCGATCCTGAAGAGCCAACTCCAGTAATCGATGCAAATTTGGTTTCAGGAGACATATACGTAGTTCCTTACAACAATGTTTCTGCACTTGAAGCAATGTTTGAGAAGAATGCTTCAAAGATCGCCTGCTATATCGTTGAGCCAGTTCTAGAAAACCTTGCAATTATCTTGCCGGATGCTGGCTACCTGGAGCGAGTTCGCGAACTTTGCGATGAGTACAACGTCATTTTGATCTTTGATGAAGTAAAAACAGGTCTTACAGCTGGTGCCCATGGTGCATCTGTTCGACTTGGTGTTGAGCCAGATCTGATCACTCTTGCTAAATCAATTGGTGGTGGAGTTCCATTAGCTGCATTTGGTGGCAAGAAGAAGTACATGGATTTTGTGACAAACGGCAAGATGGCGCACTTCGGAACATTCAACGGTAATCCCCTTGCAATGGCTGGTGTTCGCGCAATTGATCGCCTTTGCACAGATGAAGCACTTGCTGCTGCAGAAACTCTTAACCAGCAAGCACTAGATCGCATCAGTGAAATCATTGATGAGTATCATTTACCTGCACACACAGTTGGATTTGGCGTTAAGGGCTGTGTTACATGGTCCACAACACCAGTACGCAACTACCGCGACTACAAAGCAACAGACTTTGCCATCGCGGAAGCACATTGGTTGTTCGCACTTAACCGCGGAATTATTACTCCTCCAGGATTAGATGAGCAGTGGTTGATTTCTTTGGCTCATGGTCAAACAGAGATTGACTTACTTGTTGAAGATTTCCGTGAATTTGCAAAGGCACTTCGCGCATAACTTAGTGGAAAGAGATACATGACAATGGAGTCAGCACTCGATACCGCTAGAGAACAACTACAGCGAGCTGTAGATCTACTCGGCCTTTCAGAAAATGATTGGCAGACACTTTCTACGCCTCGACGTATTTTGGAAGTTGCCGTCCCGCTACGCCGCGATAATGGCGATGTTGAAATGTATAAAGGTTTTAGAGTCCAGTACTCAACAACACGTGGGCCTTCAAAAGGTGGAGTTCGCTTTCACCCATCGATAGATATGGATGAGACTGTTGCGTTAGCTATGTTGATGACATGGAAGTGTGCGCTCACAAATCTTCCATACGGTGGTGCTAAAGGTGGCATTGCTGTAGATCCAAAGGATCTTTCTGAACGAGAAAATGAGAGATTAACAAGACGCTATACCTCTGAAATTCTTCCAATCATTGGACCTGAACGAGATATTCCAGCACCAGATGTTGGAACAGATGAACGCAACATGGCATGGATGATGGACACATACTCCGTGAATGCGGGTTACTCGGTACCTGGTGTTGTTACAGGCAAACCAATTGTGCTTGGCGGTTCATTGGGCCGTACTTCTGCAACTGGAGATGGAGTTGTTATCTCTACTGTTGAAGCGCTCAAGGCGCGCGGAATTAATCCAGCAGGCGCAACAGTTGCAGTGCAAGGTTTTGGAAAAGTTGGCTATTGGACCGCGATTGGTCTTGAAAATCTTGGTTTGAAAGTTGTCGCGGTCAGTGATGTACATGGGGCAGTCACTGGCTTTAGTAGCGTTGCAGATTTATGGAAATACTTCATAGACCATGGCAATCTGAATATGCCAGGCACAGATGTGATGACACAAGAAGAGCTTCTACACCTAGAGGTTGATGTGCTGATTCCTGCTGCTCTTTCTGATGCAATCACAGAAAAAACCGCCCTGGGTATTAAGGCGAAGATTGTTGTTGAAGGTGCAAATGCCCCAACCACGCCAGCTGGAGACAGAATTCTGATCGATAAAGGAATTTTGACCGTTCCTGACATTCTTGCAAACTCAGGAGGTGTGATCGTTTCTTACTTCGAGTGGGTTCAAGATAAACAAAACTATTTCTGGTCAGCAGAAGAAGTTAAATCAAACCTTAATGAAATCATGATGAGATCATTTAAAGAGGTCGAAAACACTGCGACAAGTAAAAAGGTTTCATGGCGCGAAGCCGCCCATATGATCGGCGTGGGTCGTGTTGCTGAAGCTCACAAACTACGTGGTTTATACCCTTAAGCCACTACTTCGATCATTGTTCGAACAGCTCTAACCATCTGATCTAACGGCATTGTTGGTAATCCTGGAAACTCTGATGCTTGCGAATCCATTAATGGAACGTGCACAAACCCACTTCGAATACTACTTCCTGCAAACTTATTCTGTGCAACATAGAAAACATGATTGCATAAAAACGCACCTGCACTGAGTGAAACTGCAGCTGGTATTCCTTCTGCGTTAATCGCGGCAACAATTTCATTCACTGGAAGAGTTGAAAAGTATGCAGCCGGACCATTTTCGAGGATCTTCACATCATTTCTTAATACCCCCTCATTATCTGCAAGCCGTGCATCATCTAAATTGATTGCCACTCGCTCAGGTGTTATCGCTGTTCGGCCCTCGGCTTGTCCTAAACAAATAACAACATCTGGATTATGTTGTTCTATCAAGGACAATAAACGCTCTGCAGATTGCGCATATGCCACAGGCAAGATGGCGGTAACAATATTGTCACCGCTTAACTGCTTAACAATCTCACCTGATGGGTTTGAGGTTGAGTTACCAAATGGCTCGAAGCCAGTAAGCAACACTTTTGTCATGCGCTAAGTATTACCCAACCAGCCAGCCTGCGATATCTACGCCCATGACAACTAAAACCATCAGGCTGAAGACAACTACTCCGCCAGCGCGATAGAGCTTTCGACCATTCTCTGTGGTTTTCCAATCCGTTTCGGGCTGATCTGAAATCGCATCCAAATAATGAAGTATGAAACCAGGCAGTGCCATAACGACAAAACTCCACTTTAAAAATGCCTCTGGGCTGCTAAACGCCCCTTCAATCAGATTGGCAGCAAGTGCCATCACAAAGATCATCACGACGGTCTTAAAGACACCTTTTGGTAGGTAAATCTTCTTCTTAGGAAGGTTGTCTTCGAGGCTAAGAGATGTGATCTGTGGAAGTGCAAACAAGATAGTTCCCAGCACAAGATTGAGTAGGGAGCCTACAAAAGGTGCTGCCATTATGAAGAAGACTGCAATCTTAAATACTAAAGTTCGAACCTTTTGGCTTTGTGTTGGTGTATTGATTTCGACATGCAAAGTACGCAGTCGCATTGGATAGTGCTCAACAGCTATGTCCTCCAGCCCAACCCGCACAATGAGTAAAGCTGCAGCTATCAATGCTAGTTCGGTTCCATAATTTGTAATGGGTAGTTCAAGTCGAGCTAAGCCATTCATCGCAGCAACCATCTTTGTAATTACCCAGAATGTGAGC
>CANHFN010000074.1 GCA_947459935.1 Actinomycetota bacterium | reverse complement strand
TTTGGAACCGCTATTCTCAACATAGATTCCTCCTACAGAAACTTATAAACATCGTTCATTGATAGCCCTCGTGCGAGCATCAATGTTTGTAGGTGATATATCAGCTGACTTATCTCTTCGGCTAAAGCTTCATCAGACTCGTGCTCTGCCGCTAGCCATACCTCTCCTGCTTCCTCAAGAATCTTTTTACCAATGTTATGGATTCCGGAATCAAGAGCAGCGACCGTGCCTGAGCCCTCAGGACGGGCTATGGCTTTTTCGCTCAATTCTTCCCATAAACTCTCAAAGGTTTTCATGGTCAAAGTTTACTAGAGTCTCACTTGTTCCCGCGGGTAGTTGCAAACTCTCGCAAAGAGACCACCATTGCAGCGGGATCTGGAGCATTAAAGACGGCGCTACCGACAACAAATGTGTCAGCACCTGCATCCAATGCGATTTCGATAGTTTTCATTGAGATTCCACCGTCGACTTGTAACCAAATAGGCCGATCACCGATTATTTGCCGTGTGCGGCGTACCTTGTCCATCATGTCTTCCATAAAACTTTGTCCACCAAAACCCGGTTCAACGGTCATAATCAGGAACATATCGACGTCATCAACTACTGATTCGTATTGAGTTATGTCGGTCATTGGCTTGATTCCCAAGCTGGAACGAGCACCGGCCTTTCGAATGTTCTTAAGTGTTTGTGGGATATTTCTCGTTGCTTCCGCATGAATTGTGACGGAGGCACATCCTATTTCAGCATACTGAACAGCAATTCCATCTACCTCGGCAACCATTAGATGTGCGTCCACGGGCAACACAGAGGATGTGATGATCGAAGAAGCCGCTTCAAAATCAAAAGTAAAATTCGGAACAAAGATGTCATCCATAACATCCAGATGAAGCAGGTCTGAAACTTTCGCTATTCTCTCAATTTCCGCATTCAACTGCGAGAAATCCGCATTCAAAATACTCGGAGTGATTCGAATATCACGACTCATGGTCAAATCTTAACCAATGTCTTTACGAAACAGCGCTAAATACATCGCATCAGTGCCATGTTTGTGAGTCCACAGTGACATTGCCTCGTCTCTAATTGCCTCACCAAGATTTTGAGGGAGGTACTCTCCCACCGAAATCTGAGTTAACTCACCATACTTCTTTTTAACATCTCCAACTTGAATAGTGGTTTCGGCTAGATGAGGCGAACAAGTCGCATATCCCAAAACACCACCGGGATTAAGTGCCTGTATGGCCGAGTCGATGAGTTCGCGTTGTAATTGGGTGAGCTCCCTTAAATCCTGCAAGGTTCGACGCCATCGGACTTCTGGTCGACGACGTAAGGCCCCCAAACCAGTGCAAGGAGCATCAATCAAGATCGCATCAAATTTTTCACCTGTCGATGCAACAGTTCGACCATCAGAAACCAGAACCTTTGCACCTTGCACAACTTGTCGAACAAGGTCTGCTCGAGCTTCTGAAATCTCGTTGGCTACGAATTCGATACCTCTGGTTCGTGCAATGCTAGATAACAGCGCAGCCTTTCCACCTGGACCAGCACATAGATCTAACCATTTGCTACCTCCTGCAGCTTTTGCGAAAACTTCAGCTACAAGCTGTGAACCTTCGTCTTGAACACCGATTTTTCGCCTCTTTATTTGGTCTAGAACGCCAGGATTACCTTTCCAGTGCCCACCAAAGGAGGAAAATTCTGTAGGTTCAGCTCCTATATTTATCAAATCCTGTTGATTAGATAGTCCAGGCCATGAGACTAAAGTTGGTGTTGCGGCTTCATTATTTATCTTCAACGCTAGTTCTACCTCAGACCAACTTTTTAAAAGGTCATAATAGGCAGAAACAATCCATTCAGGGTGTGAATATTTAATTGATAGTCGCTCAACTGGATCAGTGATTGAATCTAAAGGCAAAAACCAATCTTCTATAGATTTGCGAGTAACACTCCGCAAAAGTGCGTTAACGAAACTGGCTTTTGATTCACCAATTCTCTTTCGCGCTACCTCCACCGTTGACGCCACTGCGGCATGATCAGGAATTCTCATTTCATGAATTTGATGCACGCCAAGGCGACAAACATCAACGATACCTGGGTCAACTTCAGACCAAGGACGATCACTTATTTGAGACAATATCCAGTCATGCTTGCCCTGCATACGAATCGTTCCATACAGAAGCTCTGTTACTAAGGCGCGATCACGATCATCTAACTTGCTTGCATTTAACGCTTGTGGCAATAAAAGATTCGAATACCCCTGGTTACGATTAACTTCAGTTAATAAGTCAAAAGCCAGCAATCGTGCCGCATCTGGTTTTGGGGATTTAAAAGTATTGCGTCTGGCTTCAACCAAAGACTTCACCACCGATCAACCGCGCACCCCGAGCCCATTCGATGGCATCCATCTCTTTCTTGCCCGCAGGGACTACCCGCAGAATCTCTAATGAGCCATTTGCGCAAGAAACAAAAACAGATTTATCAAACACTGAAATCTCACCAGTCGCACCCTTGGAGGAACCGGAAACCCCCGTTGAGCAAATCTTGAAAGGCTCATCCCTCCACAAAGTCCATGCACCAGGCTCGTATGTGAACGCACGAATAGCATTTGAAATTTCAATTACATCTTTTGTGAAATCTAGTCGTGCTTCTGCCTTTTCGATCTTGGCCGCAATAGATGGAGCGCCCTCTTGAACTCTTGGTGACTCACCATTCTTAATCATCTCAAATGAATTGTGAACTACAGCGGGCCCAAGTTCGGCAAGGTTTTGAAGTAACTCAAAACTTCTCCACGTCGGTTCTATGTCTATGGATTCCTGGGTGTATACGGGGCCAGTATCCATTCCTTTGTCTAATTGGAAAACAGATACTCCCGTCACGGTTTCGCCGTTAAGAAGAGCCCTTTGAGCAGGCGCAGCACCTCGGTAGGCAGGGAGTAATGAAAAATGAAGATTTAAGAAACCAAATTTGGGAAGGGCTAAAATATTGAGCGGTAGTAAAACGCCATAACCTATTGTTAAGACTAGATCTAGGTGTTCTATCTTCCCTAGGAGTTCTTGTGATCCCTCAGGTTTCAAAACTGTAATCTGATTTGCATCGGCCCAATCTGCTACTACTGATTGTTGCAGTAATCGACCACGGCCAGCCGGCCTATCAGGTTGGGTGATAATCAGATCAATCGTGTGTTCGGATTGGAGCAACCAATTCAGCGTTGGTATCGCTACTTCCGGAGTAGCTGCTACTCCGATACGCACTAAGAAATCCGTCCGAATATTGAGTGTGGAGATTCCTTAACTTGAATTGAACGTCCTTGCGCGGCCGCAAGATTGAACCACTCAGACTCACGAATCTCTTTCATAGCTAACTTGCGATCTTCTGGACGCAATTTATCGATGAATAGGATGCCATCAAGGTGATCTGTCTCGTGTTGTAAAGCACGGGCTAGGAACTCTGAACCCTCAACCGTGATTGGTTCCCCATACATATTAAAACCTTTTGCAACAGCACGCATCGCGCGTGGCGTCTCATATCGCAATTCCGGAAAAGAAAGACACCCTTCTTCACCATCTTGCATTTCCTCACTCAACGATAAGACAGGGTTGATGAGATGACCCAACTCTTCATCAACATCCCACACAAATACCCGAAGTGGAACTCCTATCTGTGGAGCAGCCAATCCCGCACCTGGCGCATCAAGCATGGTGTCGGTCAGGTCTTGCACTAACATACGCAATTCTTTATCGAAATCGGTTACCAAGGCTGCCGGTGTCGTGAGTACCGGATCACCAAAGAAACGTATTTCTTGAATAGACATGTCGTTATTCTAGCAATCCATTACAGTGAATACGGCTCAACTCTGAGCGTGAATAGACCTTTCTTTGCAATACTCCTGCGTCTTTGAAGTTCATGGACAACTAGAATGAGCTTTCCAGAATCCTGTTTCTCTGAATGGATAATGACCTTTACCTGTCCTTTGGCTATTTCTGTGGGACCATAAACTTTCGTTGATTCAGGTAATCGCCCATCGGATATGGATTTTCTTAATCCATTCACAATCTGGACCCCGATGATTTTATCCATAGCCATTGCAATAGAGAAAACTGTAGGTGGAAGATGAAGTTCTGCGCGTTCGCCTAACTCTCGTTTTATCAGCGGCGCAACATTCCATCTAGCTATTGCAGCCGTTATAGGGTGTGAATCATCGATTACCAAAAGCACTGAACCTTTTTCCGAGATCAACGAAGAAGTCTCCAAAAACAACTCTCGCGCTCTTTCCTGGGTACGTAAATCTGTGTGGGAGAAGAATCGCATTCCATCTAGAATCACAACCGCTGCATATCCTCCTTGTACCGAAGGTTGAGAACCCGCTGTTGCAAGAACAAGAGACGGCTTAGATTCAACACGATCTTTAATCACATCTCCAGCAGAAACAACTACCGGAAAATTAGGAAAAGCCCGAGAAATTTCCTCTGCTGCACGCTCTATGCCTCGACCGGCTAAATACTGTTTATCACGATTACAGAAAGTGCATTTCCAATCCTCAAATGCACTTCCGCAATGCACGCATGTGGGTGCTTGGTTCTTTGCTCCCACCGATAATCGCCCTCCGCAACCACAAGTGGCGACATTTCGACAATGTGCACATAGAAGGGCATTTCCATATCCTTTACGTGGCGCGATGAAAAGAACAGGACCAACTGCTAGGGCCTTTTTAATCTCTCCAAAAATACGTCCCGGTAATAGAGCTCCGTCGGCAGGCGTGAACGCCTTAACATTGACAACCTCTTTAGTATTAACAAACTTCACTTCACGATCCTCGATTAATTGCGAAAGATCAAGCGATGGAGAAAAGCCTGTGAAGATGAGTTTTGCAGATTCATTTCTGGCGCGCATGAGTGCGACAGTTCTAGAATTCCAGCCCGGCGAGCGAACTTCATAATGGTCAGGGGATGATTCTTTATGAATAATCAAAGTAGATAGAT
>CANHFN010000073.1 GCA_947459935.1 Actinomycetota bacterium | reverse complement strand
TCGAACCGGCGACCTGAACCTTGGCAAGGTTCCGCGCTACCAACTGCGCTACGTCCGCGAGGAGGGCAAATCTATCGCAGGAGAGCCCTAAGCGCCAAAGCGAGGTTGATTGGTTAGCGTTAGCCCGTGCCTTATGCGGAAAATTCATCACTCTTTTGGATGGGCGGCAGGCTAGCCACCGATCTAGTCGAAGTTTCTGATGACCCAAAGTGTCTAGAGGACGGCGGGTTCTGGGCTGTATCAACAACTTTTGAAAACAAATTCACCGCTGCAAAGTTCAAGACAGTGCAGCCGGCACCCTTTCCAACAATTACTTGGTCTCCATTGTCAGATAAGTGGCAATCATCTTTGGATAGGAATGAATACATCCGTTATGTAGAGTCAATTAGAAGTTCAATCGAACTAGGTTGGGTGTATCAAGTAAATGCATGTAGGCGATTGAGTCATGCAGATGACGGGCAATCCTTACGTGGCCTCTTTTCTGAGATATTGAAAAACAATCCAGCGCCTTGGGCTAGTTATCTTGAAATTCCTGGCGTAATGATTGCCTCGGCTTCACCAGAACTTTTTCTTAGCCGCAATAAAACCATTGTAAAAACTTCACCCATCAAGGGCACCCAGCCTCTTAATGCTGAAGATTTTGGATCTAAAGATAAAGCAGAAAATGTCATGATTGTTGATTTAATGAGAAATGACTTGGGTCGTATATGCAAAAGTGGAACTGTAGAAGTACCACGACTACTTTCAAGTGAAGAGCATCCAGGATTACAGCATCTAGTTTCAGATGTTCAAGGAGAGCTACTTGATGACATTTCATGGTCTGAAATTTTTGCAGCACTATCTCCTCCTGGCTCAGTAAGTGGAGCACCGAAGTCATCGGCGGTTCAGGTGATTGCCGAGAATGAAATAAATCGTGGGCCGTATTGTGGAGCTCTTGGGTGGGTGGAAGGCGAAAAAGCGGAACTATCCGTTGCGATCCGCACTTTTTGGAAAGATACACACATCAACTTTGGAACGGGTGCAGGAATAACGTGGAGTAGTGATTCGGCGGCTGAGTGGGAAGAAACTCAATTGAAAGCTAGACGATTGATTTCTATTGCGGGAGGGGAGTTGTAGTGAAAGTCATTGTCAATGGTTCACTTGTCCCTCAAGAGCAATCACAGATCTCTGATCTTGGTTGGCTGGCAGGTGCTGGAATTTTTGAAACTATTAAAACAGTTGATGGAAAGCCTTGGGCACTTTCTCGACACATGCGAAGAGCTGTAAATAGTGCAAGGAAACAGCGAATCGCATTACCTAATGAAGAATTGGTGCGAGAGGCAATTTCTAGATTGCTTCAAATAGAGGCTCACCCAACTGGACTATTAAGAGTTTCTTTTGATGCGAGTGGAAATTGGGCAGCGGTCCATCTTGCATATGAGGAGCTCACTTCGGCTGCAAAAGTTTGTCAACATCCTTTCCCAGTGGTTGTTCGAGGCGTTCCGGTAAAAAGTTTTCCGTATACATATCGTCTGGAGATTCTGGAAAAAGCCCGTCAGCGTGGTTTTGATGAGGCGCTTGTAATGAGTATGGATGGAAAGGTCCTCGAAGGATCAGTTAACAATGTTCTCGTTAAGATTCAAGGTAAGTGGTTCACTCCACCACTTTCTGATGGGGTCTTGCCAGGGATCATGCGCGCATTGGTTATTGAAAATTGCGATGTAATCGTGCGTTCCATAGCAGTTTCTGAAATAGAAAGTATTGAATCGGCATTCTTGTTGGGTAGTCTGCGAATAGCTCAGCCAATTGCATCTATAGATGGCCGAGAATTATCCCAATCACCTGAATTCGGCGATGAAATACATGCGATGGCGCTAAGGACTTCGGTAGGCTAGGCACATGTCCCAGATTTCAATTACTGTAGATGGCACGAAGATTCAGGTAAAGGCCGATCAACGCCCTACCCAAATCTTTGCTGACAATAAAGAAATTGTGGTCTGCAAGGTAAATGGCATCCTTAAAGATTTATGGAGTGACCTAGCCGAGGGGGATGTCGTTGAAGGGATTTCAATTTCCTCGCCAGATGGTTTAGCCGTTCTTCGACATTCCACCGCACATGTCATGGCACAAGCCGTTCAGGAAGTGTATGCAAATACCCGATTAGGTATTGGACCTCCCATCAAGGATGGTTTTTATTATGACTTTGACCCAGAAAACACATTTAATCCAGATGATTTAACGAAGATTGAAAGTGCGATGCGAAAGATCATTAAAGATGGTCAACGCTTCAAGCGACGTGTTACAACAGAGGCTGAGGCTTTGAAAGAGCTTGCACATGAACCGTATAAGTGCGAATTGATTGGAATCAAAGGTCCGGCGGGTGAAGAAGCATCTGTAGAAGTTGGTGGTTCCGAATTAACCATCTATGACAATCTCGGTCGAGATGGCAATCCCGTGTGGAGTGATTTGTGCAGAGGACCTCACCTGCCATCGACAAAACACATTCCAGCTTTCAAACTTATGCGGACCGCCGCGGCCTATTGGCGTGGTTCTGAAAAGAATCCGATGTTGCAACGTATTTACGGAACTGCCTGGCCTTCACAGGATCAGTTGAATGCGTACTTAGAACTTCTTGCAGAGGCTGAAAAGCGCGATCATCGTCGTTTAGGCACAGAGCTAGATCTTTTCTCTTTCCCAGAAGAGATTGGTTCAGGATTGGCAGTTTTTCACCCAAAGGGTGGAATTGTTCGCCGTGCAATGGAGGATTACTCACGTATTCGCCATGAAGAAGAGGGATATGAGTTTGTTTACTCACCTCACTTAACTAAGGCTGCATTGTTTGAAACTTCGGGTCACCTGCAGTGGTATGCCGATGGCATGTATCCACCAATGATTTTGGATGAGGAGTACAACGCGGACGGCTCCGTTAAACGTGCTGGACAGCAGTACTACATGAAGCCTATGAACTGTCCCTTCCACAACCTTATTTATAGATCTCGTGGACGCTCATATCGTGAGCTTCCATTGCGTTTGTTTGAATTTGGAACTGTCTATCGTTATGAAAAATCAGGAGTATTACACGGCATCACTCGTGCACGTGGATTCACCCAAGATGATGCTCATATTTATTGCACAAAAGAGCAGATGGTTGGTGAGTTAGATTCATTACTGACATTTGTTCTGAATCTGCTTCGGGATTATGGTTTAAATGATTTCTACCTAGAGCTATCAACCAAGAATCCAGAAAAATTTGTGGGGGAAGATTCAGATTGGGAAGAAGCAACGGAAGCACTTCGCAAGGCTGCAACAGCGCAGAATCTCGAATTAGTTTTGGATGAAGGTGGCGCTGCCTTTTATGGACCAAAGATCTCAGTGCAAGCAAAAGATGCAATTGGTCGCACCTGGCAAATGTCTACGATCCAGGTAGATTTCCAGTTGCCTCAACGTTTTGAGTTGGAGTATTCGGCAACGGATGGAACGCGTCAGCGTCCAGTGATGATTCACCGTGCTTTGTTTGGTTCAATTGAGCGGTTCTTTGGAGTTCTCACCGAGCATTACAGCGGAGCATTCCCGCCATGGCTTGCACCTGTTCAAGCAATTGGTATTCCAGTTGCAGACACTTTTGATGATTACCTAGGAGAGGTGATTCAGCAAATGAGAAAAGCCGGCATTCGCGCAGAACTTGATTCTTCCGATGATCGCATGCAGAAGAAGGTTCGCAATGCTCAAATGCAAAAGATTCCATTTATGGTGATTGCAGGCGAGGAAGATCAAAAAGCTGGAGCCGTTTCATTTCGCTATAGAAATGGCGAGCAAAAAAATGGAATACCAATCCAGGATGCCATTGCAGAAATCAAAAAGGTAGTACAGGAACGAACCCAGGTTTAATCAGTGGCTGAGCACATTGACGGAGCGGGAATGCCAGATGGTTGGCAGCGTCTTTGGGCGCCGCACAGATTAGATTATTTGCGGGGCGAAAACAGACCTCTGGTTGGTAATGATGTTGATTGTCCTTTTTGCAGAATTCCTACTTTGCAAGATGAAGAAGGACTCATTGTTCACAGAGGTGTAACAGCTTTTGTTGTGATGAATCTTTACCCATATAACCCAGGACACTTATTGATTTGTGCTTACAGGCACCTACCAGATCTGACTGATTTATCGGACCAGGAACGTAATGAAATAAGTGCCTTGACCGCCCACGCGATGAGAACTATTCGGAAGGTTTCACAGCCAGAAGGATTCAATCTAGGAATGAATCAAGGTGCAATTTCTGGAGCTGGGGTTGCAGAACACATTCATCAGCATGTTGTTCCTCGGTGGGGTGGTGATGCGAACTTTATGCCGATCATTGGTAAAACGAAAGTCATGGCACAACTTTTAACTTTAACTCGTGCGGAGATATCTGCTGCGTGGTAATTAATCGATGAGTTGTTCAATGAACTCGTGAACGATATCCATCCCGATGCCACGTTCGATCCACAATGGAACTGCGGGAAACATCAATCCAGCCCTGAATGAATCTTCTCCAAGAGAAGTGACTTGGTCCAAGTATTCGTCCCGGAACTCTTGAACTAAGGTTTGATGTTCTGGTTCACAACTTTTTTTCGTAATTGGATTTGTGGAGTAATCAGTTATTTGTAGATCAGCTAATCCAATGAGTGCAGCCGGAAGTCCTGCTTCATCGTGGAGCACTAGATACGGTGTAAGCATTTGATCAAAAACACGTGTTGCAATCATTACTGCATCATCAAAATCTGCTTCAAGTTTTTCCAAGTGAGTTACCACTACAAGGCGTGGAACCTGGTATTCATCTAAGGATTGCCACAAATCAATCGTTGCTTGATCAATGCCTGCTGACGGATTAATGGCAAAAATAGCTAAATCCGATTCAGGTTCAGCCATTTCTAAATATTGAGCGTTAAAAACAGAGGCTACCTGCGCTGGATCTGCGCTTTGATGACCGTAGACATGAATCCGCAGGTCGTTTATTTGAGATTGCACTGGCTCAGCCTACGATGGTCCTTGATGTTAAGTGCACGTTTGAAGCCAGCGGTCACCCGGGTCATTACCCCAGTGGCCAAGTTTGCCTTGCGCATAGGAATCACGCCC
>CANHFN010000072.1 GCA_947459935.1 Actinomycetota bacterium | reverse complement strand
TCTAGTTGCACTTGGGTTGGCAGCGCACCATGCACGAGAAGGTAGGCAACCTCTTCAAACTGGCAGTTAGCAGCCAAGTCTTTGATCGAGTATCCGCGGTAATGAAGGTCGGCTCCACCCACTGCGCTAAGCGCCGTGCTTCCTGCTGGAACTCCTGAGAGTGCTACTGACTTCTTTACTTTGATTTCTTCCATGATTTTTTACCCGTTGTCTTTGCCTAGTGTTTGGTCAAGTGCTTTCTCGTACTCATAATAATTAATTGCTTGGTATAACTCTTCGCGGGTCTGCATTGTGTCGATCACATGAGCCTGAGTTCCGTCTCGACGAATCGAAGTGTAGACATTTTCGGCCGCCTTATTCATCGCCCTGAAGGCTGACAATGGGTAGAGGATCATCCCCACCCCGTTGGCAGCTAGTTCATCGCGCGTAAACAGTGGAGTCTTTCCAAATTCAGTGATATTTGCCAGGATCGGCTTGGAAACGGCAGCTGAAATTGTGGAGTAATCTGCCAAGTTTTCAATCGCCTCCGGGAAGATCAAATCCGCCCCAGCCTCTACATATGCGTGGATGCGATCTAACGCTGAATCAATACCTTCGTTGGCAATCGCATCTGTGCGAGCCATGATTTGAAAATTCTCATCTGTGCGAGCATCGACTGCTGCCTTGATGCGATCAACCATTTCGGCCTTAGAAACAATCTCCTTATTGGGGCGATGGCCACAACGCTTAGCGCCCACCTGATCTTCGATATGCAGTGCGGCCGCTCCAGCTTTGATCAGATCCTTTACCGTGCGGCCAATATTAAAAGCTGATGTACCAAACCCTGTGTCAGCATCTACTAACAGCGGCGTATCGCACACATTAGTAATTCGACGAACATCAGTTAAGACATCATCCAACGTTGTAATTCCTAAATCAGGAATACCCAGAGAGCCTGCTGCGACTCCGCCACCTGATAAATAGATTGCGCGAAATCCTGCGCGCTGTGCAAGCAAGGCGTGATTAGCGTTAATGGTTCCAATAATTTGAAGCGGGGTTTCTTCAGCTAACGCCTTCTTAAAGGCTGCACCTGCGCTAGTTACGCTCACAGGTTGAGTGTAACTACCTGCAACTAGGCCTCAAACTCCAGAAGTAGTTGAACATTCAACTACCTTGCGATACCCTCGAGCCATGTCCCAATTACCCGCCTTATACATAGGCCATGGTGCCCCCATGCTGCTCGATGATGCGTTATGGACATCACAGCTCAGAAATATCGCTGGGCAGATACAAAAGCCCACTGCAATCCTGATTGTCTCGGCCCATTGGGAATCAGCACCTGTGACATTAAGTAGCCCTATCGCAGCAACGCCCCTTGTTTATGACTTCAGTGGTTTTGCGAAAAAGTATTATGAGATGACTTATCAAACTCCTGATGCCACAGAGCTGGCCCGACTTGTTGCATCGATGATGCCTGATAATGAGCAAGTTGTGCAGAGCAATCGCGGTCTCGATCATGGTGCTTGGGTTCCGCTAAAGGTGATGTATCCAGATGCCGATATTCCCGTATTGCAGATGTCTATGCCAACAAGTGACCCCGCACGATTGCTCGAACTTGGTCGAAGGTTGCAACCGCTTCGAGACCTGGGTGTCTTAGTAATTGGATCAGGATTTATGACACACGGTCTGCCATATCTTCGTGACTGGAGTACAGATGCAATTGCTCCTACCTGGTCCAGCGAATTTGATGCATGGGCTGCTGAAGCACTTGCTCAAGGAGATATAGAAACTCTGTCTAACTTTAAGCATGCTGCACCAGGTATGCCCTATGCCCACCCAACAGTTGAACATTTCACGCCGCTGTTTATTACTTTAGGTGCTGCACAAAAACAAGATGCACCAGTTCAAACTTTGATCGATGGCTACTTTATGGGGCTATCGAAGCGTTCAATTCTTGTTGCGTAAGTGAAGTAACTCAAGAGCTG
Organism: Actinomycetota bacterium; assembly: GCA_947459935.1. Lineage (GTDB taxonomy): Bacteria > Actinomycetota > Actinomycetes > Nanopelagicales > Nanopelagicaceae > Planktophila. Next base: position 3,172 of record CANHFN010000072.1, on the reverse strand, counting down.
CAATAGCGCTGTCATAGCCCTTATCTTCTTTGCTTCCAGCAACACCTGATCTGGCAATAGCTTGATCTAGGTCATTACACATCAAGACCCCATAGCCAATTGGCTTGCCATACTTAAGTGACACATCAATAACACCTTGTGTCACACCTTGGCAGACATAATCAAAGTGTGGGGTTTCACCTTTTAAGACCAGCCCCACTGCAACAACAGCATCAAAGCCCTTATCAAATGCGTATTGGGCAGCAAGTGGAATCTCAAAAGAACCTGGCACATATTGAACCTCAACTGTTCCAACCTGCGCCTGACCAAGTGCCCGCTGGGCACCTGCAATTAAATCATTACAAATATCGAGGTGCCAGGAAGAAGAGATGATCGCAACCTTTGCCTGCGGAAGAGGCGTAATCCCGATACTTGGTGCATCTCCTGCCATTTATTTGCCTCCTCGTGTGTGGCCAAGTTTTTCTTCCTTAGTTGCTAAATACTTTTCATTAAAACTATTGGGCACAACCGATAAGTTGATTTGAGTGACCGCAATCCCTGCATCATGGAGAGCTTGCACCTTATTAGGGTTGTTGGTCAGAAGTGATAACTCCTTAAGCCCCAGTGCTTTAACAATTGCAATTGCATCAGACCAATCACGGGCATCGATCTCATGTCCTAAATGCAGGTTGGCATCTATGGTGTCCATGCCGGCATCTTGTAATTGGTAGGCCTTAATTTTCTCTGTGAGCCCAATTCCGCGTCCCTCGTGATCACGCAAGTAGATGATGTAGCCATGACCATGATCCTGGATTAACTTAATTGATTGCTCAAGTTGTTCTCCGCAATCACAACGCTGTGAATGAACAACATCGCCAGTGAAGCATTCGCTATGGATGCGCACCATTGGCGCACTTCCTGCTTTACCAAATGAAATAACTGCATGTTCCCGCTGTCGAAGTCCAGGATATGTGGCAATTGACCACAGACCAGTACGCAAAGGCAGCTGTGCCCAACCAAACTCAAAAGGAGATTCTGTTGTAGGAATAGCCGGAGCAATGCTTTTTACCTCTGCCACCGAGATCATCGGAATTCCATGTTGCTGCGCAAAGGCGACAAGTGCTGCGCCCCGTGCCATCGATCCATCATCATTGACGATTTCAGATAACAAGCAGACAGGTTCTGCGCCAACTAAATAAGAAAGTGCAACACCTGCTTCAGTATGGCCGCCTCGCACTTGCAGTCCGCCAGCATCTGCAATCAAAGGAAAGATGTGGCCCGGACGTATGAAATCTGAATGGGTCACCAAAGAGTTAGCCAACGCCCGCACAGTGTTGGAGCGCTCTTGGGCACTGACTCCTGTAGTAATCCCAACTTTGTAATCAACGCTCACCGTAAAGGCGGTCTTTTTTGAATCCTGATTCTCTTCCACCATTAACGGCAGGCGAAGTTGCCGAGCACGTTCTTGGGTGAGAGCAACACACAAAATTCCAGTTGTGTGCCGAACCATGAAGGCAACTTTTTCTGGTGTTGCTTTCTCAGCCAAAATCATCAGATCACCTTCATTTTCGCGATCAGCATCATCTGTAACAATGATCAAATCGCCATTTTTATAGGCATCTAGTGCTCTTTGGAGATTACTCATGACTTATCTCCTTTGGCTAGCAAGCGTTCCACGTACTTGGCCAACACATCTACTTCGATGTTAATCAAATCCCCTGGCAACAAGGACGAAAGATTGGTGCGCGACAAAGTCTCTGGAATTAACCACACTGTCACCACATTTTTCTCATCATTGATTGCACCAACTGTTAAGGAAATACCATCTAGACAGATTGAACCTTGGTTCACGATGTATTTGCTTAATTCCGCCGGAACTTTAATCTCAAACTGAGCCCACTTATCCCCCGGGGTTAATCCCACAACGCTTCCAACCCCATCCACATGACCCTGGACCATGTGTCCACCCATGCGGGCATTTAACTGCGCAGCTAATTCAAGATTAACTGGACTGCCCACAAAAATTTGAGAGAGTGAGGTAACTGCCAAAGTTTGAACCATCACATCTGCTATGAAAGCTGTGCCATCTATTGTTGTGGCGGTTAAACACACACCGTTTACCGCAACAGAATCTCCCACTGATATCTCTGAAATCAGGCCAGGTGCGTTAATAGTAAAGACAGCAGAAGTGTCACTTTTTTTAATAGCGGTAATTGAACCAAGTTCTGCGATGAGTCCGGTAAACATTACTCACCATTCCTAATCCGATAGACCGATTTAACATCGCCATCTAGGACCTGAGTACTTAAGTGATCCATGCGCATTTGATCGGTAATTGTTGTTGGGTAATCAAATGTAAAGAAATGCTTGCCTGTGCCCAACAACGATGGTGCCTGATACATGATTAATTCATCGAGCAAACAGCCATCCAACATCGCACTGCCTAGTGTTGGCCCAGCCTCAACAAAGACGTGGTTGAGCCCTAATTCATTGAGCTTTTCCACCAAGAGATCTAAATCTTTGGATTTCACAACAACGGTTTGGGCAGCATCATCAAAGACCAGCGCATCTGCAGGCAGCTCTTGCTCCCCGCACACAATACGAATTGGATTATGAGCAAATCCAGCAAATTCACCTCGAGGAATCAAGTGTGGATTATCGGCAATAACAGTGTTCGTCCCAACAAGAATTGCATCAGCCTGACGGCGCAATACCTGCACATCGGCCCGTGATGCTTCATTAGTAATCCACTTAGAAGTTCCATCTGCTGCTGCAACCTTGCCATCTAGGGTTGCGGCCACCTTCCAGGTAAAGAATGGTCTTCCCTTTTTAATCTTCATCAGCCACGCACGATTAGAAAAAGCTGCTTCATCTTTTAAGACACCTTCAGCCACACTGATGCCAGCTGCGCGAAGTGCTGCTGCTCCCCCTGCTGCCTTTTCATTGGGATCGCTCACAGCAAATACAACTGTTGTAATCCCTGCATCAATAATTGCTTGCACGCACGGTCCTGTGCTGCCTGTGTGATTACATGGTTCAAGTGTCACAACAATCGTTGCACCCACTGCCTTGTTTCCTGCTGCTTTAATGGCAACTACTTCTGCATGATCTGGTGATTTAACGCGATCATGAAAACCTTCGCCAACAACAGTGCCTGCTGCATCAATAATTACTGCGCCAACAATTGGATTGG
>CANHFN010000071.1 GCA_947459935.1 Actinomycetota bacterium | reverse complement strand
TTTGAATCCTTACCTAATGAATCTTTTTCAAAATCATGATCCATAGTTCCGGCGATTGCATAAGCAACAACAAGTGGAGGCGAGGCCAGATAGTTCATCTTCACATCTGGGCTAATTCGACCTTCAAAGTTTCTGTTACCTGACAAGACTGCGGTAACAGCCAAATCAGATTCGTTAATTGCCTTGCTAATATCAATAGGAAGAGGGCCCGAGTTTCCGATACAAGTAACACATCCGTATCCAACAAGGTTGAAGCCAAGAGCTTCCATGTACTGTGTTAAATCGGCACGATCGTAGTAATCAGTGACTACCTTTGAACCTGGAGCCAAGGTGGTCTTAACCCAAGGCTTTGATTTAAGCCCTTTTTCTACAGCTTTCTTAGCAAGAAGTGCAGCACCGATCATGACTGAAGGGTTAGAAGTATTTGTGCATGATGTAATGGATGCAATAACTACATCGCCGTTTTTTACTCGAGTTGAACCTGCAGTTACTTCACCTCTATCAGTCTTATCGCTGTAATAAGTTGGAACAATCTTTTCGTAGGCATTCTTTGAATCACTCAAAGAAATACGATCCTGTGGGCGCTTTGGACCAGAAATAGATGGAACAACAGTGGAGAGATCTAGTTCAACAACCTGAGAGAAGCGTGGCTCAACTAATGGGTCATGCCACATGCCCTGCTGCTTTGCATACTGCTCGACTAATGCAACCTGATCATCATTTCGGCCTGTTAGGCGTAGGTAACGCAGAGTTTCTTCATCGATTGGGAAGATTGCACATGTCGAGCCGTATTCAGGACTCATGTTTCCAATTGTTGTTCGGTTAGCCATAGGCACCGATGTAACTCCTGGGCCAAAGAACTCAACAAACTTTCCAACAACTCCGACCTTGCGCAGGATTTCAGTGATGGTCAGTGCCATGTCAGTGGCAGTTGTGCCAAGAGGCAAAGACCCTGTTAACTTGAATCCAACCACGCGAGGGATCAGCATCGATACTGGCTGACCTAACAACGCTGCCTCTGCCTCGATGCCGCCAACACCCCAGCCGAGCACGCCAAGTCCGTTAACCATAGTTGTATGTGAATCTGTTCCCACAACTGTGTCTGGATAAGCACGAAGAGTTCCTTGAACAGTTCGAGTCATAACAACGCGCGCTAAGTATTCAATATTTACCTGGTGAACAATCCCCGTTCCCGGTGGGACTACCTTGAACTCATCGAAGGCAGTCTGACCCCATCGCAAGAATCGATAGCGTTCCTGATTTCGCTCATATTCGATATCTGTGTTCTGCTCAAAAGAATCCTTTGTTCCAAACTTATCTGCAATAACAGAGTGATCGATGACTAGTTCAGCTGGAGCAAGTGGGTTTACTTTCGAAGCATCTCCCCCAAGTTCAACAATTGCCTCACGCATGGTTGCAAGATCCACGATGCAAGGAACACCAGTGAAATCCTGCATAACAACTCGTGCCGGGGTAAATTGAATTTCGGTATCGGGCTCTACAGAGGGATCCCACGTTGCAAGCGCTTTGATGTGATCTGCTGTGATGTTTGCGCCATCTTCTGTCCGCAATAGGTTTTCCAGTAGGACTTTGAGGCTAAATGGCAGATTTGATGCCCCTTCGATCTGGGAGATATCAAAGATTTCAAAACTCTTGCCCGCAACATCTAGATTCTTTCTTGCGTTGAAAGAGTTTTTACTCATTATCTGCCTTTCGTAGAAGCTTTCAGAGTGCTGAAGATACCTCAGCGCGCGTATACAGGGCAACACATTCGATGTGATGTGTCATCGGAAAGAGATCAAAAGCACGCACTTTTACGAGTGAATAACTGTGATCTGCAAGATAGGCAGTATCTCGGGCCAGCGCCGCTGGATCACAAGCCACATACACAATGGAACGTGGTGCTAATCGTGCGATTTGAGCAACCGCTTCTTTGCCAGCCCCATCTCGAGGTGGATCTAGAACAACTACATCTGCAGTCGTTATTCTCGGCAACAGCTTTGCAACATCACCAGTAGCAATAGTTATGTTGTCATAGGATGCAAAGTTTCGAGCAGCATCTGCGGTAGCAACTTTACTTCCTTCAATTAGATCAACATGTCCTGATGGACCAACTGCATCAACAAGAGCTGCGGAAAACAAACCAACTCCACCATAGAGGTCTAAGACATGCTCTCCTTTTTGTAGTTGTGCAAAGTCAAGAACTGCTTGCGTCAAAACCTCTGGCGCTTTTTTGTGGCTTTGCCAAAAAGATTCGTGACTGACTTCCAAAGTTCGGCCGAAGACATTTTCATGAAGAACTGCAGGGCCTTCGGTTAATCGTGCCTTTTCTTCGCCACGTGTGGGTGCCAACGCAATCGAACGCTCTCCCGTATTTGAAGCACTAATTTCAACTCGAACATCACCTTTTAATTCACGACTGGCGACTTCACCAAAGTTAATTCCTTCATTACAAATAATGCACTCAGTGACCGGTGCTATTGAATGAGACCGAGATTTATAGAATCCCAGCTTGCCATTGCGGTCCGTCGTAGCAATGGCTCGTGTTCGCCAATGCGTGCTTGAACCAACTTCTTCAACCTCGACCCGAAGCTCCATCTTTGCTATTCGAGAGAATTGCTCAGCAATAACATCTGACTTTAATGCTCGCTGATGCGCTGGAGATATGTGCTGAAAATCGCAACCACCGCAACCATTTCTATGTGCAAAGCTACAAGGTGCCACCACGCGAAATTCAGAAGGCGTCTCCACGGAAACAACATCTGCCCTATTGAATGAGGAACCAGTGCTTGTAATCTGAATGGTGCACTTCTCCCCTGGAATAGCGTGGCGAACGAATATGACTGCCCCTTCATGTCGCGCAATGAAGTGTCCCCCGTGCGCCACTTTTTCAATGGTGACCTGCACCAGATCTCCGGTTTTCAGGGTAGAACTCTTGTTTGATGCCATGGATGTAAGCCTATGGGTGTAAGTTACATCCTGTGCACGTAGTCATCATGGGTTGCGGTCGAGTTGGTTCATCACTCGCCACCGAACTGGAAGCAGCCGGCCATACAGTCGCAGTTATCGACCAGGCTCGAGAGGCATTTCGCAGGCTTGGTCCAGACTTCAAGGGCAGAACAGTTACAGGTGTTGGTTTTGACCGAGAAGTCTTGTTAGAAGCCGGCATTCAAGATGCTGATGCATTTGCTGCTGTTAGTAACGGCGATAACTCAAATATTCTGGCAGCTCGCGTTGCCCGGGAAACATATGGTGTTCAAAACGTTGTGGCGCGAATTTATGATCCAGGTCGCGCTGAAATTTACCAGCGCCTCGGTATTCCAACTGTTGCAACTGTTCTTTGGGCAACTGATCAAATTCTTCGGCGCCTTGCCCCTGAGGGTTCTAAATCTGAATGGCGCGATGCAACAGGTATGGTGCAGTTGTGCGAGATGAATCCTCATAACGATTGGTATGGTCGTCCAATTCTTTTAATTGACGCCCTCACGCCTGCCCGTGTTGCATTCATTACTCGCCTAGGTGAAGGCTTAATCCCTGATGATCACACAGTTTTGCAACAAGGTGATCTGATACATGTCATGGTTTCAGATGCAGATGTTGCTCGGACCGAAGAAATTCTTGCGGGTAGCCCAGAAGGTGAACGTCAATGAGAATTGCAATAGCAGGAGCAGGAAATGTCGGTCGAGCTATTGCTCGCGAACTTTTGGATAATGGACATCAAGTTCTCTTGATCGATAAGGATCCTAAAGCTTTGAAGTTAGAGAGCGTGCCAGATGCTGAATGGCTTATGGCTGATGCTTGCGAGATTACATCCCTTGATAACGCCCATCTAAATAACTGCCAGGTACTAGTAGCAGCAACAGGTGATGACAAGGCAAACCTTGTGACTTCTCTTCTTGGCAAGACTGAATATGGTGTTCCGCGCGTTGTTGCCCGCATTAATCACCCAAAGAATGAATGGCTCTTTGATTCATCATGGGGTGTTGATGTTGCTGTGTCTACTCCACGCATCATTTCCGCACTCGTTGAAGAGGCTGTAAGTGTGGGCGATGTTGTTCGCTTATTCTCATTTAGAAAAGGCCAAGCAAACCTTGTGGAACTTACTTTGCCAGATGGATCGGCATGTATTGGAAAGACTGTGGAAGAGATTGAACTTCCAGAGAATGCGGCCATAGCTGCCATCGTGAGAGATGGCCGTGTAATTACCGCAAAAGCACACGATGTCTTTGCCGCAGGAGATGAATTGCTCTTTGTTGCATCAGCAGATGCTGAAGCACAGATTAAAGCCTGCTTTATCTCTTAATTAGCTACCTTTTCTGCTGGCGGGCCAGCCTTAATCACCAACCATGTCGCATAAGCGGTAATGAAAAACAACGGATAGCCCATCGCTAAGTTAACTGTTCCCAATAAATTTACATCTTTACTCAAATAAATCGGAAACTGCACCGCAAAACGAGTGAAAAACATGCCAACCCAAATCCAACTTGCTTTGATATACATTTTCTTGCGAGCAGGATTGTTTCGCCAGTTTAAGTTTTCACCCAGAAGTGGTCCAAGAACCAGACCTAAGATTGGCCAACCAACAAGGTTTGCAACCAAATAGGCAGTCCCATAGCCAAGGTTTATGAGGAGTTTAGGAAGATAAAAATCAGCTGCGTTGCCACTGCGATTAGCAAAATAAGCGCAAATCAAAACACCGATTACTCCAGAAACAGAATGCTGGATCGTATCTTTCATGATCAATCTAATTATTGCTAATGTAATTGAGAGAGAAAGTGCCGCCCAGATGGCAGTGTTTACTTCCTTTGTAACATTAAAAACCACTAAGAAAACAACAGCTGGCACACCCGAATCAATCAGGCCTTTTTTGCCGCCCAAAGCGTTAACAACTTTGTCCCGGTCTTCAGCATGTTGACTCATGATTTCCCCGTCGATCCAAAACCACCAGTCCCACGTCCTGAACCTGGCAATTCTTGAACTTCAACAAACTCCGCACGCTCTACCTTTTGAATTACTAATTGAGCGATGCGATCACCTTTGTGAAAAGTTATGGCTTCCTTAGGGTCGTGATTAATCATGATGCATTGGAGCTCCCCGCGATATCCAGCATCTACTGTTCCAGGCGCATTCACCATAGTCACACCATGTTTAATTGCCAAACCTGATC
>CANHFN010000070.1 GCA_947459935.1 Actinomycetota bacterium | reverse complement strand
TTGTGCTCCGGATTTTCAATCTCGGCTCACCTAAAGGGCTTGTCTTTGATGAGGTCTATTACGTTGATGGGGCACGTGACTTACTGGCATATGGCGTGGAAGTTAATGGTTCAGATCCAGAATTCATTGTTCACCCACCTGTCGGTAAATGGTTGATAGCAAGTGGCATCAAGTTATTTGGTGACAATGAGTTTGGCTGGCGCTTTGCATCTGCAGTCTTTGGAACACTTTTAATTCTTGTTTTTGCACGATTGGTACACGTCATTTTCTATTCTCCACTCTTAACCGCCCTAGGCGCATCTCTCATGGCGTTAGATGGACTACTACTCGTGCATTCTCGGACCGCGCTTCTAGATTTATTCTTAACGTTCTTCACGCTTGTAGGTGTTCTTTTGTGGCATCGCAACCGTCACATCTGGGCAGGTATTACATTTGGATTAGCTATCGGATGCAAATGGAGTGCGATCTATTTTGTGGCAATAATTGGTTTAATTGCTGTTTATAGAATTTTAATTGAACACGATGTTAAGAAATCTATAAAACCAATTGCAGCAAAGTTTGCCCAATATGGATTATTACCAGTTTTTGTCTATGCGCTCACTTGGACAGGATGGTTTATTTCTGACCGCGGCTGGAGCCGTCAATGGTCTAACAATCCAGTTGCTTCGTGGATTCACTATCACTCAGAAATGTTGACATTCCATACAGGCTTAACCAGCACTCATCCATATCAAGCAAATCCATGGAGTTGGTTAATCATGGGCAGACCGACTTCATTTTTTTATGATGCACCAAAAGGATGTTCCTCAGACAACTGTGCGCAAGAAGTGCTCGCATTAGGTACTCCGATTTTGTGGTGGGTAGGAACAATTGCAATTACAGTTGTTGTTGGTTACTGGATTAGATCATTGATCAATCATCGTGTTGATGCGGCGGCTAATCTTGTTGTTCTTGGTCTGGCAGCAGGTTACTTGCCCTGGTTTGCAATGCAACAACGTACAGTTTTCTCTTTCTACGCAATCATAATTACGCCATTTTTAGTTTTGGCGATTGTTTACTGCGCTAAATTGTTGCTAGATAGCCACTTGAAGCCAGTAGTTTCTCAATCAATTGTGGGTGGGATATTTGCCCTAATAGTCATTTGTTTCGTGTTTTTCTTCCCATTATTTACGGGGCAAGTGATTACATACGAAGATTGGAATCTTCGTATGTGGTTTAACTCCTGGATCTAACTACTCGTTAGCTGCGCGAGATTGATTTAACCGCTCGACCGCTTCATCGGCCAACTGTTGATCAAAGATTTCATCCCGAGATGGCGAGACTGCAGCAAGTACTTCACGCTCAAGTCGCTCTTGCTCTTCGCTCCATTGGCCAGGGTTAGTCAAATCAATGACACGTTTGGCGCTAACTGCCTTAGGGGCACTCAGATAAGTTGGAACTGGAACTTCAGTCGGTTCCCAAGCATTTCTAACTGCTGCAGAACCCTTAGGTAATATGACAACACCCTTTAACTCGCGCTCTGACAACGGTATCCAATGTTCTGTATTAGGTTTTGGCTGAACAACTTCCGCCAAGTTTGAAGCTGACTCACCAGAACTACGTCGATGCATCTGTGCAACTCGGCGCTTATGCAATTGATCAGCAATTACATGTCTGCGAACATTTGCGACATAGATGAGCATTGCAGATAAAGGCACTGCTGCATAAATAAATGGCATCGTATTCATAATTCCACCAATGACTGTTGTTATGAGTGAAAAAGAAATCAATGTGAAAATAATCCTGCGACGCAAAAGATCCTGACGAAACTTTGCTTCACGATCAAGATCAATATGGATTGCTCCACCAGTAGTCGATGACTCAGGAGATTGATTTGCGACTATTCGCAAGGCGCTCTTAAAGCGCTCAACTGATTTTCCAGAAAATTCATTGCGGTCATGAATCCAGCGGGGTGCAAAATAAGCGACCCACATACCAATGATCGCAATATAAATAAGTCCGGAAGTCATGATGCCCAAATCTAAAGGAAGGGGTGATGCTTTTCTGGGATTTAAGTGCTACTTAATCTCAGAATTTTCCTTAACGAAACAGATGTGATCCCGCCATTGACCATCGATGTGGAGGTATCTGGGGCGATCTCCTTCAAAAACAAAGCCAGCTTTTTCGGCTACCCGCCGACTTGAGGCATTTTCTGGTCGCAGGTTTATCTCAACACGATGCAGCTTTAGAACATCAAAGGCGTACTGGATAAGCATTTGAACCGCAGCGGTTGTATAGCCGCGATTAGCAAAATTGCGATCTATCCAATATCCAATGTGGCCTCCACGCATCGCGCCATAGATAACGCCGCCTAGGGAAATTTGGCCAATTAAGTTCTTGCCATGCCAAACTGCAAAGGAAAAGGAGCGGCCATGGCGGGCTTCATGATTGAGAATTCGCACCATTTCATAATACGAAGGCAGTTCTTTATAGCTTTCTTCACTAATCGCTGGAATCGTGGCCTCCCAGGGTGAGAGCCACTCTCGGTTTTCTACTCGCACCCGATTCCATGCCGTGCGATCCCGAAAACGCAGTGGCCTTAGGTAAATCTCTTCATTTCCTAAATGAGTCGGCCAACCAGTGCTCATGAGACTAGATATATCGGCGCTCAAGAACTACGACTGTGACCTGATCTCCAGTTTTTAGAGAGGTATCGTTTTCAGAAATTGCGATAAATGCATTTGCATCAGACAGGGTTGATTGTTCATCCTGATCTGCCAACGGTGTCACAGATTTACCATCATCAGCCAAGATCGCGCGAATGTAGGAACGCATGCCAAGAGTGGATTCAACTGGTTTTTCAAGAATTGCCTTTACTGAAGGGCGATGAATTGTTGCAGCGCCTAACATTGTGCGAATCATTGGTCGAACAAAAAGTTCAAAGGAAATATAGGCAGAGATTGGGTCACCTGGAAGGGTTACCACTGGGGTGCTATCTGGACCAATCGTTCCAAAATTATGACGACCACTTGCTTCAATAGCCAGATCAACAGTTGTTATCTCCCCGACCCCTGCCAATGTGCGAGTGATTAAATCAAATGAGTCATCCCGACGCTCGCCGCTGATAATAATTAAATCTGCGCGTACTAACTGATCTTCAATGACTTTCTGTAACTGCTCTTCATCATCTGGAATTGAGTGAACACGATAAGCAACTGCTCCTACTTCGCGAACAGCAGTCGTGAGTAACCAAGAATTTGTCTCGTACTCATCACTTGAATTACTCAAAGGCTGTCCCGGTTCAACTAAATCAGGTCCAGCTGAAAGTACTACGACACGTGGATGGGGACGAGTTGGAAGGTGATCACGCCCAATGGATGCTGCTAATCCAATTTGAGTTGAACGAATACGAGTACCAGCGCGAAGAACTAAACGCTCCCCTGCGTAGATGTCTTCGGCAAGGGTTGCCCCATGAGCATCGAGCAAAGGCATCTCAAATGGTTCTAGAGGTTTGCAGATGGCGAGTAAGGAGGTTAGAAACTCATCGACTCGTGTGTGTTCTGACATAATCAAACCCTACTTGTTGAAGAGTTTATTCCTTGGGATTTAGCGGGAGATTTAAATGACAGATCAGAAGATTGCATTGCGCGATCGGGCCCGTCATGAGCGTTCCCAGAAATTTATCCCCTGCAACTTCAACGTCATCCTAAATCTGCCAGAAATACTCTCAGCTTCAACGATTGCCTCTTATCTTTCCTACGACCTGGAACCAAGCACAGTTGAAATCAATGAAGCATTTCTGCGGGATGGAAAAACCTTGGTACTACCAAGGATTAATGGGGATCAATTGGAATGGGTTATATGGAATGGTGATCCCAGTCAGTTGACCTCTAGGAAGAAAATTTCAGAACCTATAGGTGAAGCGCTCCAGGATATTTCTGTTATCAAGGCAGTAATCGTTCCTGCGCTACGAATAGATCAATTTGGATATCGATTAGGGCAAGGCGGTGGATATTACGATCGGGCTCTTGCGCAACTATCGGCATGGAAAATTGGATTGATCTATGCAAATGAATTAATTACTGAAGAACTTCCACGAGAAGCACATGACATCGCCTTGGATGCTGCAGCTTCTCCTTCGATTGTTGTGCGCTTTAACCGTTAGGTAAATTACGCGCCATAACTATTCGCTGGATCTGATTTGTTCCCTCGTAAATCTGAGTTAACTTTGTATCACGCATCATTCGCTCTACTGGATAGTCTGTGACATATCCGTATCCACCAAGAACTTGAATCGCATCTTCAGTCACTTTCATAGCAATATCACTGGCAAAACACTTGCTTGCAGCTGAAAAGAAACGAAGATCCTTTTCATTATTCTCACTCTTTACTGCTGCCGAGTAGGTAAGCAGACGTGCTGCTTCTATATTCATGGCCATATCCGCCAACATGAATTGAACCGCTTGGAAATCAAAGATTGGCTTTCCAAATTGATGACGTTCATGGGCATACTTTGTCGCAACATCAAAGGCACCTTGTGCCAGTCCGATAGCTTGCGCCGCAATTGTGATGCGTGTGTGGTCAAGTGTGTTCATTGCTAATGCAAAGCCCTGCCCAACTTCACTAATGCGACGGTCATCAGAGAGTTGCACATTGTCGAAATAAACTTCACGTGTAGGAGATCCGCGCATTCCCATTTTCTTTTCTGGTGCTCCAAAAGAGACACCCGGGTCTGACTTTTCAACCATGAAAGCGGTGATTCCTTTAGAACCAAGTGATGGATCACCTTGGGCAATCACTGAATAAAACTCAGATTCGCCAGCATTTGTAATCCACTTCTTGCTTCCATTTAGTACCCAGCCATCACCAGAGCGTTCAACTTTAGTGCGCATGGCAGATGCATCTGATCCTGCTTCTGATTCAGAAAGACAGTATGAAAAACCTTCACCTTTTACTAAGCGAGGTAACCAGCGTTTCTTTTGGTCAACATTGCCACCCAAGATCAATGGCATCGAACCCAATTTGTTAACGGCAGGTATTAAAGATGAAGATCCACATGCGCGCGCAACTTCTTCAATGATTAGAACTGTTGCAAGTGCATCTGCGCCATCGCCACCGAATTCTGTTGGAACATGTGCGGCATATAAACCATTCTTAACCAAAGCATCTTTTGCTTCTTGAGGAAAGCGATGATCTTCATCAACGGCTTGTGCGTAAGGTGCTATCTCTTTTTCAGA
>CANHFN010000069.1 GCA_947459935.1 Actinomycetota bacterium | reverse complement strand
TGTGCTGCACCTTGTAAGTCGTTCTCTGGATACATCGGACGCAGAATCGGATCAGTTGCCACGACTGCATAAAACTGTGACACCAAATCTGCGAAAAACTTATCGCCACCGACTTGTTCATAAAAAGTGGTCATAGTGGAAGGTTAGTATCCTGGCTTGCCTTTGGTTCTGATTTAAATCTGAGAGACATAACACCTAATGCAAAGACTGGAATGGCTGCTGCACAACAGAGCCAGCCGTAGCTAAGTGTTCCAATAATCACGCCTGCAACCGCTCCCCCGCCGGCACCTGAAAGATTCATTACTAAATCACTGGCACCTTGGGAGGATGCACGAATGTGCCCGTCCACACTCTCTGAAAGATATGCCGAGCCGGCAATGAGGGTGCAGGACCAACCTAATCCCAATAAGAACAATCCAATGCCTAAGGTGTAGGCATCATTTGCTTGGGCTTTGCCTGAAATAATTGTTGAGAGCAAAAGAATAAGAATTCCGACTTGAATTACACGCACTCTTCCCAGGCGATCACTGAGTGATCCCACTAAGGGCGAAAAGGCATACATGCCCAAAACGTGAACACTAATGACTAAGCCAATTATCGTCAGTGACACATCAACATGTGCCATATGCACTGGCGTCATAACCATCACTGACACCATAGCAACGTGGCCTATTGCAATGGAGAGAATTGCAAACAGCGCTTTTGGATTCTGGCGAATATGAGTCAGGGCTTTTTTTGTTGAACCTTTTTGTGTAGTTGAGACCAACCCTTTATTTGCTAGCAAATATGGATCAGGTCGCAAAAAGAGCGTGATCACAACTCCTGCTAAAGCCAAGGTAGTGGCAGAAATTAAATATGGTCCGACAAGTCTTGGTAATGCAAAAAACTCTGCCAAGTTTCCTGCAGGCTCCATTAAGTTCGGACCTGTCACAGCGCCAATTGTTGAACCCCACACCACAAAAGAAAGCTGTTTGGCTCTTGTTTCATTAGTTGCTAGATCAATCGCTGCAAACCGTGCTTGATATCCAGCAGCAGCTGCTGCTCCAACTAGAAATGTTCCCATCAACATTAAAACTATATTTCGATTCGCTCCACCAAGAATTGCCAGTATCGAACCAACTACTCCCGAAAAATAGCCAACGGAGAGGGCTAAGCGACGTCCGCCCTTTGAAGTGAGTCGTGCAAGTGGAAGAGCTAAGGCGGCTGCGCCTAAGACCGCACTAGTTTGAGCAAGCCCAGCTAAGGTCTCTGAATCAGTGATCGATGAAACCAGAAGTGAGCCTGCAGCAACTGTTCCTGCAACTCCAACGCCACTTAAAACCTGCGCTGCTGCCAGAGTCCTTACGACCCTGTGCTGCACCACTGAATTTGGCATTATGGAATTAAACGCACCCAAACAGCTGTGTCTGTCGGCAATGTGTGTCCTGTTACCGGACCACTTGCAATCAAGATTTGGCTATTACTTGGTAGCTGAATTGGTGCACCAAAGTTGATGTAGCAAGCAAAATCTCCAGGACGTTCAAAAGCGACCACATCTTTGCCCGCTTCAATCCACTCCATTGGACCATCGCCAAGTCCTGCTTCAGCCTTGCGGATAGCAAGTGCTTCGCGATACATAGTTAGTGTTGAACCCTCAACGCCATCTTGGGTATCTACTGCGTACTTACCCATCCATGCTGATTGCGGTAACCAAGTTTCATGTAATTGCAAAGCATCATTTGATGAAAAACCAAATCCACCCTTTGGATCAGATGACCAAGGCAATGGAACGCGACATCCATCACGACCGCGATCTAAGTAACCACTCATCTTCCAACGTGGATCAGTTAGACGATCTTCTGGAAGATCGCGCACCTCAGGCAAGGCTAACTCTTCGCCTTGATATAAATACGTTCCACCAGGTAACGCAAGTGTCATCAAAGTTGCACTACGTGCACGCAATGTTCCGCGAGCGATGTTGAGCTTCTTTGGATCTCCTTGACGTGAAAATGTTGTGTCGCCGTGATTTGTCAGTCCAAGATCAAGACGATCAACCGAACGAACAACATCGTGGTTGTTAAAGACCCACGAAGTTGGTGCCCCAACTTCGGCTAACGCTTCAATTGAGTTATCAATCTTTGTGCGAATCTGTTTTGCATCCCACAAAGTTGTGAGCATTTCAAAATTGAAAGAGTTCTGAAGCTCATCTGGGCGCACATATCGTGCAATGCGTGATGCTGGGCTTACCCATGCTTCCGCAACTGCCATACGATCTCCTGGGTAGGAATCAAAAATCTTGCGCCATGAACGGTAGATATCATGCACGCCTTCTTGATCCCAGAACGGCTTGTGTTCTGTGCCAAGCATGGTCGCTGTTGGATCAATCCGAATATCAGGCAGTCCTGCTTCTTTGATCATTCCGTGCGCAACATCAATACGGAATCCATCAACCCCACGATCTAGCCAGAACTTCAAGACATCTTCTAAGTGATCTCTTACCTCTTGGTTTTCCCAATTCAGATCTGGTTGTTCAATTGCAAAAAGATGTAAGTACCACTGCCCCGGTGTGCCATCAGCTTCGATGACTCTTTCCCAGGCTGGTCCACCAAAGACTGCTTCCCAGTTATTTGGTGGTAAATCTCCATTGGCACCTTTGCCATCACGGAACATGTAACGATCACGTTCTGGTGAGCCAGGCTTTGCAGCAAGTGCTTGTTGGAACCACTTGTGATCACTTGATGTGTGGTTTGGAACTATGTCCACAATAAACTTAATACCAAAATCATGAGTTTCTTTAATTAGTTGTTCGGCTTGTGCCAAAGTTCCGTAAGCGGGTTCAATGTCCATGTAATCAGAAACATCATAACCATGGTCATGCTGTGGTGATGGGTACCAAGGAGAAATCCAAATTGCATCAATTCCCAAAGACTTTAAATATGGAAGACGTGAGCGAATACCTTCAACATCGCCAATTCCGTCACCATTTGCATCAGCAAATGATCGTGGATAGATCTGGTAGGTAACTGCGTCTCTCCACCATGGACGTTCTTCTCGTGATGCTAGCTGTGCCATCTTTAGCTCTCCAGATATTTGTTAAGGAAGTCGCGCTCCGCATCATTGAGGGGCCGCGACTTTTTGGTCTCCATAGAAACGGTAACTTGCACAGATTTAACAACTGCCACAAGCTCATCTCCATTCTTCATTTCATAGGTAACACCAAATGATGATGTACCAATCTTATTAACCCAGATTTCGATATCAAGGTAGATATCGCCCTCATAGATCGGCGCAAGAAAATCAACCTCTGCCCGCGCAACCACCATTTCAATCATCTTTGACCAGGCATAGCGAGCTTCTTGGGCATAGACCAAGTAGGTCGCGTTGTTGACATGACCAAATGCATCAAGATCGCCCCAACGCACATACTGCTTAGATTGAAATCTCATTAGCGAGTGAGCTTTCGATAAGTCATGCGATGTGGGCGGGATGCTTCAGCGCCTAAACGTTCTATCTTGTTAGCTTCATAGCTTTCAAAGTTTCCTTCAAACCAGAACCACTTCGCATCACCTTCGTAGGCCAAGATATGAGTTGCTACGCGGTCAAGAAACCAGCGATCGTGAGAGATCACTACGGCGCATCCTGGAAACTCCAACAACGCGTTTTCAAGTGAACCTAATGTTTCAACATCCAAGTCATTTGTTGGCTCATCAAGAAGCAATAAATTTCCACCTTGCTTTAATGTTAAAGCCAAGTTCAAACGGTTACGTTCTCCGCCTGACAAAATACCGGCAGCTTTTTGTTGATCTGGGCCTTTGAAACCAAAACAGGAAACATAGGCACGTGAAGGCATTTCTACTTGGCCAACCTTTATAAAGTCCTGCCCATCTGAAACAACTTCCCACAAAGACTTCTTAGGATCAATGCCACCACGGCTCTGATCAACATATGAAATCTTTACAGTTTCACCAATTTTTACTGCCCCAGAATCTGGCTCTTCCATTCCCATTAAAGTCTTAAACAGCGTTGTTTTACCGGCACCATTTGGGCCAATGATTCCAACGATTCCATTTCGTGGGAGCGTGAATGAGAGATCTTCAATAAGAACACGATCTCCAAAGCCTTTAGTTAAGTTATTAACTTCAATAACTACATTTCCAAGACGTGGGCCAGGTGGAATCTGAATTTCTTCAAAGTCCAACTTACGCATCTTGTCAGCCTCTGCTGCCATTTCTTCATATCGCGCAAGACGGGCCTTTGATTTAGCTTGGCGACCCTTTGCATTTTGTCGAACCCAATCAAGTTCTTCTGCCAAACGCTTTGCGCGCTTTGCATCCTTTTGCCCTTCAACCTTTAAACGAGCAGCCTTTGTTTCAAGATAGGTCGAGTAGTTACCTTCATAGGGATAGGCACGGCCACGGTCGAGTTCGAGAATCCACTGTGCGACGTTGTCCAAGAAATATCTATCGTGCGTAATAGCAACAACTGCGCCAACATACTTATTGAGGTGTTGCTCAAGCCATAGAACAGATTCTGCATCCAAGTGGTTTGTTGGCTCATCAAGTAGTAATAAATCTGGTGCTTGCAAAAGAAGTTTGCACAATGCCACGCGACGCTTTTCTCCACCAGACAAAACAGAAACATCAGCATCAGGTGGTGGACAACGAAGTGCATCCATTGCTTGCTCAAGTTGTGAATCAAGTTCCCAGGCATTGCGGTGATCTAACTGCTCTTGCAGATTGCCCATCTCAGTTAACAAGGTGTCGTAATCTGCATCTGGATTTGCCATCTCGGCGCTAATTTCATCAAAACGTGCGAGCATTGCAACAGTTTCTGCCACGCCCTCTTTAACGTTATCAATAACATTTTTTGTTTCATCAAGCTGTGGCTCTTGTAGCAAGATGCCGACTGTGTAGCCAGGGGTTAGGTATGCCTCACCATTTGATGGTTGCTGTAGTCCGGCCATGATCTGCAAAACTGTGGACTTACCTGCGCCGTTAGGACCGACGACGCCGATCTTGGCGCCTGGATAAAACATAATTGTGACGTCATCAAGGATGACCTTGTCACCGTGCGCTTTACGCGCCTTCTTCATCGTATAAATGAACTCAGCCATGGAATGAAACCTTAGTGGTAGTGGCGGGTAGACTATGCATTACGACCCTCCTACAAGCGCCTGTAGCTCAGTCGGATAGAGCACCCGCCTTCTAAGCGGGTTGTCGCAGGTTCGATTCCTGCCAGGCGCGCA
>CANHFN010000068.1 GCA_947459935.1 Actinomycetota bacterium | reverse complement strand
TTCCTTATGCCATTGCCTTTGCAGCACTTCCATCTTCGATAGCTATCTCCAAGGATATAAACCCACCTTTGTGGATGTGGCTAGGTGGTGCGCTATTTGGAATGGCTGCACACTTTATTAACGTGATCAAAGATATGAAACAAGATCAAAAGAGCGGGATTCAAGGTCTGCCGCAGCGCCTTGGAACCAAGTACTCCATCATCACCGCGCTTGCGCTCATCACCGCTGGCATCCTGCTCTTGCTGAAGTAATTCACTTTCCACCTATTGATTTCCACCTGCCACAAGCGCACTATTGCTCCACCTACCAGCACAGGGGGAGAAGATGAAAGTAAGCACCATTATTGCGGGCAAGAAAGTTGAAACAATCTCAGCAAGTGCAACTGTTCATGATTTGGTTAATGCCCTCAACACTCACCATGTTGGAGCACTTGTTGTTTCTAGTGATGGCAAGAAAATTGATGGCATTGTCTCCGAGCGAGATGTTGTGCGAGCTATGCCTGGCAAATTAGATCAGTTAATCGGCATGCATGTCCGAGACATCATGACCGTAGATGTTCATACCTGCACAGCGGATTCAACTATCGCAGAGTTGATGTCCATGATGACTGAGCTACGGATTCGTCACGTGCCAGTTATAGATGAGGTGGGCAATCTCCTTTCAATTGTCTCTATTGGCGATGTAGTCAAAAACTATGTGAGTGAAATAGATTCAGAGCGCCAGGCTCTTAAAGATTATGTGAGCACCGCGGGCTAAGGGTTTAACACCTAGACTTCACCATATGAATGGATCACTTGCCCTAGTTGGATCAGGCGAGTATTTACCTGCCATGGCAAGCTTTGAGAAATCATTACTTGATGACGGTATCAAAAACGGAAAAAGACCGATCTATATTCAGATACCAACGGCTGCTGGGAAAGAATCACCAGATCGCCTTGAATATTGGAAAGAATTAGGACAAGAGCAGGCAAAACGTTTGGGTGCGGATTCAATTTTTCTCCCCATCTTCACCCGTAAGGATGCAAATAATCCAGAGTATGCAACGCTGATTAAAGATTCTGCTTTGATGTATATGTCCGGAGGCGATCCTCACTATCTTGCTGAAACTCTTCTGGGCACTACCTTGTGGGAAGCAATCCAAGAAAACTGGGGCACGGGCGCATCACTTGCGGGCTGCAGTGCAGGGGCCATGGTTCTTAGCTCTCATATTCCAAACTTTCGCCTATTGAAGAAATCGCCATCACCAGGGTTAAGCCTGCTTCCAGAAATTCGAGTTATTCCACACTTCAATAAGTTCTTTAAGTGGATCCCTGAAAGTGCGGCCAAAGTTTTATTGCATGTTCCAGATGACTCCATACTTATTGGAGTTGATGAATTAACCGCTATTGTTAAGCGAAGTGGGGATGAGCATTGGGTGGTAGTAGGTGAGGCCATGGTGCATGTTTTGAAAGGTATGCCCGATCAACAGCTTCGAGATGGCGAGATAATTACCTTTTTGAAGTAGTAGTTGACCGATTTTTACTCTTTGTGACTTATTCTTGAGGTATGAGCAAATCAATCGACACATCCACAATCCGCCGATACAACATAATCGCTGGCGTTTTCCACCTACTCCAAATGGTTGCAGTCCTGGCACTTGCCAATGACTTCACCCTTCCGATTGTGGCTCGCTATATGTCAGGCCCACCGGGCACAACGTTTGCTGAACCTATTACTGTCCTGGACACACCAGTTGGTTTAACCGTTGCGATCTTCCTTGGTCTCTCAGCCTTCTTCCACTTTTTAGTCGCATCTCCACAGTTTTTTGGCCGCTATAGCGCTGGACTAACACAGAATCGAAATTACTTCCGCTGGGTTGAGTATTCAATCAGCTCTTCAGTAATGATCGTTTTGATTGCACAAATAGTTGGTGTCACAGATATTGCTGCAATCATCGCAATCTTTGGCGTTAACGCATCCATGATTCTCTTTGGATGGTTACAAGAAAAGTATGAAACCCCAGGAAATGGCGGTTGGCTTCCATTTATCTTTGGTTGCATCGCAGGCATCGTCCCGTGGATTGGTCTTGTGTTCTATGTTTTCTCAATCGGTGGCATCTCAGACACTACAGCGCCAGCCTTTGTGCTTGGCATCGTCATCTCATTGTTTGTCTTATTCAATATCTTCGCACTTGTTCAGTATCTGCAATACAAGAAGGTGGGAAAGTGGTCTGATTACTTACGTGGAGAAAAGACATACATAACCCTGTCTCTTGTCGCTAAATCAGCACTGGCTTGGCAGATATTTGCGTCAACTTTGGTTTCATAAGGATTTAAAATGTCAAAGTCACTGTGCGTAACACATAACTATGCTTTAATTAAAGAAGTTGAGCCGGGGTGCCAATCCCGACCCAACTGCCTTATGCAAACTCAGTCTCCTAACTGATTGGTCTCATCGGATTTACCCCGACGTTTCCTTCGCATCTCCCATACACGCAGTATGAGATTGGCTATTGCAACGCAAAGCGTCACAACATCATTTGGATTCATTCATGTGCACTCCTCTCCTCTATTCCAAACAGGAGTTTGGAAATCAATAAGAAGCGCTGGCGGCGTGCTTAGTGATGTGAGATAAGGATTCAGGCGAGTGCAAAGTAGGGCTAAGAACTACCAAAACTAGATGCAGCTACGAATGCTGTGGATAGCAAGATTGTTGCTTACCTACTAAACTTCCTCTTATCAACAGAAAGTGAAACCCATGTCCTTTGTCATGTACTCAACTACCTGGTGCGGTTACTGCAAACGCCTAAAATCTCAGTTGGCAGAGCTAGGTGTGAGCTTTGAAGAGATCAACATTGAAGAGGTGCCAGGCACGGCAGAGATAGTAGAAAAGGTAAATGGCGGCAATCGCACAGTGCCCACATTGGTTTTTAGTGATGGAGCTGCGATGACTAACCCATCTGCTCAGCAGGTTATAGAAAAGTTGGCCCAACTAAACGGCTAGGCGCTATTGCCCTTGCTTACCTGCAGCTTGCCTTTCTAGCATCCGTAGCTTTTCTCGCAAGTGCTCAATTTCTTCCTGAGTGACATTGCCATCTGCTGTCATTTCATCGACTTCATGGACAATCTCATCTAATTGTTTAACTTTGTTCATTCGCTCTCGGTTTTCACTTCTAGCCTCATCCATGGCATTTAAAACAATTCCAATCAAAACATTGAGAACAGTAAATACGATGATGAAGATGTATGAGAGATAGAAAGGAAGGGCGAGGGGGCTGACCAGCACTGCTTCTTCTAGATACACGGGGAAGTTCTCAAGGGTCAACAGAATGAACAAAGTTGTCATTGCGATGGATATATCGCCCCAGTGAATAGGTAGTTTTTCTCCGAACATATACACACCAGCCATGCCATAGATGTATAAAGCAAGGAAGATAAGAACACCCATGCTTAATAAGGGTGGAATGGATCTGATGATTGAAACGGTTAGAACTCGAACTTCTGGAAGAAATCTAAAGATACGAATGAGTCGAAGCAAGCGTAGTAATCGCAAGACAACAACTTGGCCAGAGAAAATAGGGGAGAGTGCCACGATCAAGAAGTCGAAGATGTTCCAACTTCTGCGGAAGAACTCCCAAGGCTTAGTTCCATAAGAGATCATTCTGAGTATGAGTTCAGCTGTGTATATATAAAGTGCAAACCTATCAAGTGTTTCCAAAGAGGCCTGGGTATTACCAGAGATTCCAGGCATGGTCAGTAATCCGAGTGAGATTGCATTTAATAGGATGACAAAGGCGATTGTTATTTCAAAGGGTGAGCTATAGACAATTTTTGATAACCAGAAAATTCTATGATCTGGAATCTCTAGAATTTCTCCATAGGCCTTTACTTTTCGCATCGCTCTCTCCATGCCCAAACATCGATTTGAATAGCAAGAATTGTCTAGGATTTTGCAGACAAGTAAAGAAAATTGGTGGTCACAATTCACCCTCCACCGCTCGTGGCTCCAAATCAAAGCAATCGGCTTTCATGAGCAAAACCAATGTCTTGCCATGGTAAAACCCCCACCTAGCCTTGACCTGACTGGTCATTTCACCTTTAATTAACTTTGCCTTCCCCAAGAAATTACCTCGCTTTAGTACCCTTCAGGAGTAACGTGAAACTTCAACGCCGGGCATCGAGGAGAAGAAAATGAACATAAAGTTGAAAGTTAGTGCACTCATTCTTGCTGTTGCATTGCCGATAAGTTTGACTGGATGCGGTTCAGATTCCAGCAAAGTTTCAAAAGCTTGTGCTCTGGTAGAAAAAGGTTCCGCGGGCATAACGGCAAAGGATCCTATGTATACCGATTATTACCAAGAAGCTGCAGACATCCTGAAGGATCTAGCCGCCAAGGACTCTCAGTACTCTGAGCCATATCGGGCAGCCTTGCTATGGGCTTCAGGGTCAAATTTGAACATTGATGACCTTGAACTGCTTATGAAATTGCAAGCTTTGTGCTCACCTGATGAAGAGGAAAGCAAGTAAATATCCAATATTCCACTTTAAAACCTGAATCTTCCTTAGTGTGGGTTTAGAATTAACCAAGAAATACCAACAGTAGAGCTAGCCGTGACTTTATAGGTCATGGCCAACTATGAGATGAAAGGTACTGATTAAATTGATCGAGAATACAGAAGAAAATTTTGCTGAAGATACTAACGGCGAAAGCGCTGCCCCATCCCAGCCTGCTGCCCCTGCCGGAGTTCCAAAAGACCTTCTCATGAAAGTTGGAGCTGGCGTTGGCGCACTCGTAGTCGTTCTAGGACTTGTGTTTTTTGTCGTTGGTGGCAAAAGTGATGGCCGTCTAACTAGTGCTGTTGCATCATGTGGTCTTGAAGTAGCAAGTGGAATCACATTTGCTGAAGATGGACAATCATTGGTATTTGATGGCAAGGGTGAAGAGGACTACACCGGTGGAGATTACAGAGATGTTCAGTGTCTCCTAGAAGCTCTTGAAGCACCAGTAACAGTATGGGCTCAAATGCTGAAGACATCATCTAATGATGGACAGCAAGAGTTTGATTTTGATGGCATCAACGTTACTTGGAGCTATCACCCAGACTCTGGTCTAGATACGAACTTCGTAATCAAGCAATAAATTGTCCAATCTCAGTCCGGAGTCCAGTAGTGGGCAGACCGTCAGCAAAAGGTCTCTCATTATTGCTCTTTCTGTTGTTCTTACTTTGATCGTTGTTGGAGTGGGTGGATACACAATCCACTCCAACAACGTCAAGGCAGAAAAGGAAGCGAT
>CANHFN010000067.1 GCA_947459935.1 Actinomycetota bacterium | reverse complement strand
TTAGCCAGCAGATCCTGAACCTGATGGTCCTGCCTTGCGCTGAACCTGAGGAGCACCGCCACTGCGCTGTCCTCCGCGGATCTTTGATCCTGACTCAGAATGAGTTTGAGTACCCGGTGCACCTGGCTTGTTCTTTTTAGCTTCAAGGGCAGCAAGCATTCTTGCCTTCATGTCATCATTTTTATCGGCCATGCGTTAAGTCTATCGCTTAATCAACTAAGAACTTGACTCTTTATATTCGCGTAAGCGTTCAAGGACTTCTGATTCACGATAGCGACGATGCCCACCTAATGTGCGAATAGCTGTTAGTTTGCCAGCCTTTGCCCAACGGGTAACCGTCTTTGGGTTCACATGAAATCTCTGTGCAACCTCTTTGGGTGTCATGAGAACTTCTGCATCAGGAATGCGGTTGCTCATTGTGACCCCCTTAGATTGCGCTATGTCCGATTTGGTATGTATTGGGGTGAAGTATTCCCATTATTTATGAGTGAAGCAATACCTAGAAAGTGAACTTATGAGGCCTGTTCAAAGGCCTGAACTAAGCGCCAGCGGGACATTAAACGTTGATATCCGATCCCGGCCGCCATTCCATCAGCTGATGCAAGTCCTGCAACTGAACTTGTTACATCTTCAATCGATGTGTCGGCATCTAACCCATCTTCACCTGAATCACGTAAAGCTTTATCCATGTAATTTGCTAAACCGCCGTAATCAAGTTCTACTAGTGATTGTGGGTGGAACATTTCTAACCATTCCAAAAGATTTTCAAGTTCTTGCTCAACTGGACCATCACCAAATGCAGCTAGCACTGCATCGTGGGCATTGTCGCAACGTTGTTTTGCATTAGCGATCGTGGTCTGGGCAATACAAAATTTGCCATATTGATTGTTGCCACGAGAGCGCTCGTCCGGTGAAAATAAAATAAACCAACGAGGTGGAATAATCCATGTTTCATTAAGAATATGAGGAACTTTGTCGTCAAGTAAATCGACGCCTGCGGTGATTACCTCTTCCATCGCAGATGAAACAAAGTATGGAACAACGGTACTTGGCAAAGATTCCTTGAAATTATCTAGGGCTGCCCAACAACGAGTAGCAGTTGCCCAAGGTGAGACGTAACGAATTCCATCACGATCTAAAACGTGCACGCCATCTGGACGTCCGGCAGGTGGCTCAGGTTGAACCACGCGATGTAGCGCTAACTCTTCTTCGCGATTAAAACTTGTTTCATCTCTTTCTAGATTTTGCCAACGCAAACGATCAGCTGGATCAAAAGCAGAAAGTGGTTCGTAGATACGAAGTGAAGCTAGGTACGGTGTTGCTCTCACGCACGTGGAATGTAGTTACCTTCAGCAAAAGGATCGTCATCATCCTTGCGTGAAGTGTTATCGACCTCGCCATGAAGTTCTTTGGCAAGACGATCTAGATCCATATCTTGCGCGTTATATTTCAAATCACGTGCAACTTTGGTTTGCTTTGCTTTTGCGCGGCCGCGACCCATGGGCGACCTCCTTCACTAATTGCTGTGCGTCAGGAGGGTAGGTTATCGCGGTTGGTAGGAACCTTCCAAAGTTGAGCGCGGATCCAAGCCTTTTCTCTCAGAAATAGAGCCAGCCACCCACGCCTTCATCCCCCGGGCCGCCAAAGACCGCAGGGTTAGGTCGGCAATAGATGCATCAACGATGGCACTCATCCCAATTCCGCAATTCCAGGTTCGCTCCATATCAGCCTGAGGGACCCCGCCCATCTTTGCCATGAACTCCATTTCAACAGGTAGTGACCAAGTTGAACGATCATATGTTGCAGTCAAGTGATCTGGAATAACGCGAGCTGTATTCTCGGCGATACCACCACCTGTAATGTGTGAAAAGGCATGCAGGTGTTCTGGCATTGATTTGATTAAAGCCAAACAATCAAGTGCATAAATCTCAGTAGGTTTCAAAAATACTTCACCCGAGGTGATTCCATACTCACTCACATTTGCATGCAAACTCAATCCTACAGTCTTGATGATATGACGAATAAGTGAGTATCCATTTGCATGAAAACCACTAGATGGCATTCCAATAATCACATCACCAGCTTTAACGCGATGAGCACCTAGTTGACGATCTGCATCAACAACACCTGTTGCAGCACCAGCAATATCAAACTCATCATCATCGAGCAATCCTGGATGCTCAGCAGTCTCTCCACCAATTAATGCGGTATTTGCTTTTGCACAACCTCGAGCAATTCCTGCCACAATGTCTGCAATGTTTTCTGGAACAACTTTTCCGACCGCAATGTAATCAGTCATAAAGAGTGGTTCTGCGCCACAGACAACTAAATCATCGACAACCATTGCGACTAGATCTTCACCGATTGTGTCGTACTTACCAAGTGCTCGAGCAATCTCTGTTTTTGTACCGACGCCATCTGTAGAAGTCGCAAGCAATGGCTGCTTCATATCCTTTAATTTGCTCGCATCAAATAAACCGGCAAAGCCACCAATTCCACCCATAACTTCTGGGCGAGTAACCTTAGCAATAGAGGCCTTCATCAATTCGACCGCACGATCTCCCGCGTCGATATCGACACCTGAATCTTTATATGTAGCCATTAGTTACCGTGCACTTCCGTAATTTCTAGATGTAATTTTCCTTCGGACATGTCTTCAGGAATGCGAATTGGATATTGACCCGTAAAGCAGGCAGAACATAGTCGATCAGAAGGCACCTGGGTCGCTGAAATTAGACCCTCGAGTGAGACATAGCCTAGGGAATCAGCGCCAATTGATCGGCGAATTTCTTCCACCTCTAACCCATTGGCAATCAATTCAGCGCGTGTTGCAAAATCGATTCCGTAGTAACAAGGCCACTTGACCGGCGGTGAGGAAATTCGTACATGAATCTCTCTTGCTCCTGCTTCACGCAACATGCGAACTATTGCGCGTTGGGTGTTGCCTCGCACAATGGAATCATCAACGACAACAATTCGCTTTCCTTCTATGATTTCGCGCAAAGGGTTTAACTTTAAGCGAATACCTAGCTGGCGAATTGTCTGTGAGGGTTGAATAAATGTTCGACCCACATAAGAATTCTTCACCAGACCCAGACCGAATGGAATCCCAGACTCTTTTGCATAACCAATAGCAGCTGGAGTTCCAGATTCTGGTACTGGGATAACAAGGTCTGCCTCTGCTGGTGCTTCTTTTGCAAGCTGAGCACCTATTGCAACGCGGGTTTTGTGAATACCGCTTCCAGCAATAGTTGTATCTGGTCGCGCAAGATAAACATATTCAAACAAACAGCCCTTGGGTTGTGCCTCTGCCCAGCGTTGAGAGCGAACACCATTTCTATCAATTGAGATAAATTCACCCGGTTCGATTTCACGAACAAAGGCTGCGCCCACAATATCTAGTCCAGCACTTTCAGAAGCTACAACCCAACCTGTATCGAGTTTGCCCAGCACTAGTGGTCTCACGCCATGTCGATCACGTGCGGCATACAAAGTGTGTTCATCCATAAACACAAGTGAAAATGCACCCTCAAGTTGTGGCAACACAGCTAATGCGCTTGCTTCAACGTTTTTTTCATCCTGTAATGCAATCAGCGCTGTCATAATCTCTGTATCAGTTGTAACACCACTCATACTGGTTGCAGAACTTTCCAGCTTTTGAACTAGTTCGGCTAAATCACCGGTATTAGTCAGGTTGCCGTTATGGGCTAAAGCCAGTGTTCCGTACTTAGTTGGGCGCAATGTCGGCTGAGCATTTACCCATGTGCTTGATCCGGTTGTGCTGTATCGACAGTGACCAATCGCAAGGTTTCCTTTTAGTGTTGCTAGGTCACCTTCTGTGAATACCTGTGAAACAAGACCCATATCTTTGAAGATAAGGATTCTCTCACCATCACTTGTGGCAATACCGGCAGACTCTGTTCCGCGATGTTGCAGTGCATAAAGGCCATAAAAGGTTAACTTTGCAACTTCTTCGCCAGGTGCCCATACTCCAAAAACACCACACGCATCTTGAGGGCCTTTGTCTTCACCTAATACATTGTGATTGAGCAAACCATCGGGGCGTCTCATACATCTAATCCTAACGGTAGGTACTCGGTTAAATCAGCCCGGACACCAGATGCTGCGATCGCACCGCTATCCATGGCATCTGCCCAACTTAGCTTTCCAGATGCAAGAGCCAGCCATGTTTCTGCATTCATTTCGATGGTGTTAGGTGGAGTCCCGCGTGTGTGGGTTGGGCCATCACCACATTGAACAGCCGCATAAGGAGGTACGCGAACTTCAATTGCGCGACCAGGTGCTTTTGCAGTTAACAAGGCAAGCGTGCTCTTAACTTGCTCAAGTATTTGTTGATCGCGCATATCTTTTAACCAAACAACTTAGGAAATGTTGAGGTGTGAGCAATCGAAAGTTCGGATAGAGAGATGATCGCATCATTAATAATGAGTGCATCTCCCCCGGTTGTTCCTAGTTTTGATAGTGCGATTGAATTCTTCGCTGCCAACTCTTCAAGCTTCGTAGTATCGATTGGATCAATCGCAACAAGTACGCGTCCAGGTGTTTCACTAAGCAGGCTAATTCCTGGATTATCTAGCGAAATAGTTACACCAACTTTATGGCGCAAAACCATTTCTGTTAATCCTGCAGATAATCCACCTTGGCTTAAATCATGGGCTGCGGCAAAGAATGAGTTACCTTCCAAAAGTAGCTCGATTAGTCTCATTTCACGCTGCAAATCAGCATCCGGGGATTGACCAACGCGCTGATTGTGCAAGAAGGCCCATTCACTGCCGGCCAGATCCTCATGTGTTTCACCAACTAGATAGAGATCCAAATCAGTTTTTGTGAAACTCATGGGTGTTCGTGTGCGAACATCTTGTATAACACCCAGTACACCGATAACAGGTGTGGGCAAGATTGCAACAGATCCTGTCTGGTTATAGAAGGATACGTTTCCTCCTGTTACAGGAAGTCCTATTTCTAAACATCCATCTGCTAATCCACGAACAGATTCAGCAAACTGCCACATCACACCTGGATCTTCAGGAGAGCCAAAGTTCAGACAGTTTGTGACAGCAAGTGGCCTTGCACCCGCTGTTGCAATATTACGAGCAGCTTCAGCTAACGCTAATTTTGCACCTTGGTATGGATTCAGGTAGGACCAATTCGCATTGGCATCTGTTGAGATTGCAACACCCAGATGTGTTGTTTCATCAATGCGAACCATTCCTGAATCATCAGGTTGGGATTGAATTGTGTTGCCTTGAACATATTT
>CANHFN010000066.1 GCA_947459935.1 Actinomycetota bacterium | reverse complement strand
GTCGCCTCACTGCGGCGCTGTAGCGCCTCGAGAGATTTTGGTCCCGGAATAGCGGTAACCAACCGACGCTCTTGAGTCAATGCGGTAAGTGTTGTCATGGGTAAAGTCTAAGCCATCATTTCCTACTCGCGAGTCCATTGGTTAGGCTTAGAAGATGAACTCAGAGTTAAGAAAGAGCGCACCGCTCTTGGATGCCTACTTAAGCTACTTCGAATCTGAGCGCACAGCATTCACAATTCCAGGTCACAAGCAAAAAGCCCATCGATTAGATGAAGGCCTTGGCGCAGTAGTTGATTCTGACACTCCGCTCTATGGAGGCTTAGATGAAATTAAACTAACGCAAGGAACCTTAAAGAAGGCTGAAGCATTAGCAGCAACGCTGTGGGGCGCAGATTATGCTCGTTTTTCAACAGGTGGTTCAACTCATGCAAACCAAGCAATCATCTTGGCTCTTGGTAAACCAGGTGACAAGATCGCCATTACGCGCACTGCTCATAGATCAGTCCTGAGCGCACTTGTTCTAACTGGCCTAGAACCAATCTGGTTAACTCCTGAAATAGATCAAGCAACTGGTGTTCCAACCGGAATCCCAGTCTCTGAACTTGAACGTGTCTTAGATCAAAAACCAATTGCACTTTTGCTGACCGAACCTGGCTATCTGGGAACTATTTCAGAGTTACCCGCACTCATTAAGAAAGCACATGAAAACTCAATACCTGTAATTGTTGATGCAGCATGGGGTGGGCATTTTGGTTTTAGTTCACATCTTCCACAGCATGTGCTGCAGTTAGGTGCTGATGCTTTAATCACTAGCGTTCATAAAGCATTGCCAGGATATAGCGCATCTGCACTGCTCTTGGCTCAAGGAAAGTTGCTTAACTTAGATCGAATTGAACAAAGCTTTGAAACAACTCACACAACTTCTCCGGCCGGAGCTCCGCTAGCATCTATTGATGGATGCCGCGCACTGCTTGAAACCAGGGGCGAGGCGTTAACGAGTCAACTGATCTCGCTGGTTGAATCCTTTAAAGCCTCAGTTCAGGCAAATTTTGATGCCACTATATTTCTGAATTCAACTGATTTTCTCCCCCAACGATTTGATCCAGTCAAGATAGTTTTGCGGGCAAACATTTTAGGTTTATCAGGGGTGGATGTTGAAAGAGAGCTAGAAAAAGCAAACATCCGTGTTGAGATGGCAGATCAAGACACAATCGTTTTCTTGGCAACCTTGGCCGATACTGAAGATGACTTTAAGGTTGTTGAAAAGGCACTTGTTCCTATTTTGAAATCACTGCAAGGGCCAGCGCGAAAGACTCAAACTTCTCTTAGCTGGTCAATTGTCCCGACCGTGGCAATGTCTATCCGTGATGCTTATTTTGCAGATACCGAGTTTGTTTCAGCGAAGGAAGCCATTGGTCGAATTAGCGCTGATTTAATTGCACCATATCCTCCAGGTGTTGCAGTTGTCGCACCAGGTGAAGTTTTAACGGAACAAATCGTGCATGGATTAGCAACTACTCAAAAGGCTGGAGTGCGCATTGCTTATGCCAGCGATGCCACTCTTGCAACCTACCGCGTAACAAAATAATTAGTGCAGGTGCGCCTGTTCATTCAAGCTGCGTAGCGCTCGTAAGCCATCACTTGGCCAGATGCTAACTGTCGTGATGGAGCAAGGCGATACATCAATGTGGAAAATGCTTTCAGCAGGTGCACCCACAACTACTTTGGCAGCAGATTTGATTGTTCCATTGTGGGTTACAACGACAACTCTTTGACCTGGATACTCTGCTGCAATTTGATTGAGAGCTGCATCAATACGCAAGGCCACATTGTCATATGACTCACCTTCAGGCGGAGCAAACCCTGTTGAGGAGATCCATGATTGATAATCTGCTGGATACTTTTCTTTCACTTCATCGATTGATAGACCATCCCAGATCCCAAATGAGCATTCAATCCAGGATTCTTCAAAAATAATTGGTAGTCCCGTGGTTCGTGAAATTGCCTCTGCCGTTTGACTGGTGCGCTTGAGTGGAGAAGCGATGATGGCCTCAGGATTTAGTTTTGCAATTGCTGCAGCCACTTTGTTGGCTTGCTCCAAACCTTGTGCTGTTAGTTCAGGATTTAAGGGACCATCACCAGAAAACTTCTTGAAGGGGGTCAAGATTGTTTCCCCATGTCGAATTAAATAGATCGTTGTTGCCTTTTCAGTAGATAGTAAACGCTCGGTGAGATAGTTCTGCTGCACCTGAATGATTTCCCCGCCACCTGCTTGCTGATCAAGGGCTTTATTGGCCAAACGATCTGCATGTGAGTTCTCATCCCGCGGAATCCATGAGTAAGAAACAAGGGACGGGTTATGAGCAGCGCGGGCAGATTGCGCCAAAACTCTCATATCTGCATGCTTAATTTGCCAACGGCCTGACATCTGCTCGACTACCAGTTTGCTATCCATTTTCACATCAACCGTGGCAGATGAATCAATCTCATGGATGGCCGTCAGACCTGCAATCAAACCGCTGTATTCAGCAACATTGTTGGTTGCAACACCAATGAAGTCATAGAGCTCGGCGATGATTTTCCCGTTTTCGGTGATTACCGATCCATATCCTGCTGGACCTGGATTACCGCGGGAGCCACCATCGGCAGTTAGATGAAAATGACGAGACATTTAAACTCCACGCACCAAAATGCAACGGCATTCTTCACATCGGACAACTTCATCTTCGGCAATTTCAGCAACTCTCTTTAGCTCAACTGCGTTAATTGAAAGGTTGCATCCCGTGCACGCTCCTGCGACAAGTGCTGCCGCGCCTGCTCCGCCTGTTGTCTCTCGGATTTTCTCATAAAGATCAACCAGCGCTTTATCGATGCTCTGCAGAGTTTGACTGCGATTCTTAGTAATTGCATCCAAATCATTATTTATCGTTGCCATTGCATTTTCTTTACGTATTTCAAGATCAGCAATTACTGCCGCGTGTTCTGCTTCTTCTGTCTTCAAAGATGTAATGCGCTCATTGATAGCATCCACCCGCATCATTATCTCGAGTTCTACCTCTTCTAGTTCGGCTCTGCGAGCACCGAGTGTGCCAACCTCATGTTGGAGTTGTTCTAATTCTTTAGGTGATGCGCTTCCCCCGTTAAGCCTGGCTTCATCACGGGTAATGCGCATAACGATTTGTTCTACATCGGCTTCTGCCCTTAGCAGTTCACGCTTAACATCGCTGAGTTCAGTTTCTGCCGCAATTCGCAGATCTCTAGCGTTATTTGCCTTAACAGTTGTACTGGCTAAATCAGCTAGTTCTGGAAGGTTGGCGGCCTTATGTCGTAATGATGTTGCCTGCTGATCAAAACGTGCAATATCTAAAATCGAACGCTGGTCGCTTGGAGATGCCTTCATCGTTAATTTCTCCTGACCGCATATGTAAGTGTGGGTTAAGTTTAGGTCAGCAGGTAGTGAAAACCAAATAAATGCGCAAAAGCCCCACGATTTCTCGCGGGGCCTTGGCTTAAGAGATTACTTTGCTGCGATTGTTGAGATTTCAAACTCAAGCTTGATGTTTTCAGAAACCAGGATTCCGCCAGTTTCTAAGGCAGCATTCCATGTGAGACCAAAATCCTTACGGTTAATCTCAGCCGTACCTTCGAAACCAAAGCGCGCATTTCCGAATGGATCGGTTGCTGTTCCTGAGTATTCAAATTCAATTGAGATCGGCTTTGTTACATCCTTGATGGTTAAGTTGCCTTCTACGGCAATCTTGTCTGAACCAGATTCCTTGACTGAAGTTGATGCAAATGTGATCTTTGGAAAGCTGGCTACATCAAAGAAATCAGCTGACTGTAGGTGTCCATCACGGTCTGCATTGCGTGTGTCTACAGAAGCAACAGTAATATCGATGTTGATCGAAGCCACACCGTCGGCAACAACTGCTACGCCTGTGTAATCGTTAAATGATCCACGTACCTTTGTAACCATTGCATGGCGCGCGCTAAAACCTACGCGGCTGTGTGTTGGATCGATGTTGAAGGTTCCTGCTGGCAAAGTTGCTAAAACTGACATGTTTAAATCCTTCTGTAGTTGTTTTCATGAGTTATTCGTTTGAAACCGCTAAGTGCGGTACTCCATAATCATAACCTAATATAGTTGAACTTTCAACTAATTCTAAACAAACATAAAAAACAGATGCACAATGTGTGCATCTGTATTTGTATCTGTGGGCGGTGAGGGTTTCGAACCCCCGACATTCTCGGTGTAAACGAGACGCTCTACCACTGAGCTAACCAC
The DNA here is from genome assembly GCA_947459935.1 of Actinomycetota bacterium. Lineage (GTDB taxonomy): Bacteria > Actinomycetota > Actinomycetes > Nanopelagicales > Nanopelagicaceae > Planktophila. Next base: position 1,000 of record CANHFN010000066.1, on the reverse strand, counting down.
CCGGTATTGCAGACCCAAATCTTAACTTACGAGCCCGCAATTTCCTAAATCACGCTCACAAAGCAGCAATTGCCGCCTTGTAATCTGCATTTTCACGTGCAGCCCATCCATTCTTTACTTCCCAACGAAGAATTCCTTCTTTATCGATCAAGAAACTACCGCGAAGGGCGCAACCTTTTGACTCTTCAAAAACTCCGTATGTCTTTGCAACCGCACCGTGTGGCCAGAAATCTGAAAGTACTGGAAATTGGTATCCCTCGTTCTCAGCAAAAACTCTTTGCGTGAAAGGGGAATCGCATGAGATGGCCAAAACTTGCACATCATCATTTTGAAATGATGAAAGATCATCGCGGAGAGCGCATAGCTCGCCAGTACAGGTTCCCGTAAATGAGAATGGATAAAACATCAGCAACACATTTTTATTCCCCTTAAATGATGAGAGGGATACTGCCTCTCCGTGCTGATTTGGAATTGTAAAATCAGGTGCTGCTTGTCCAATTGTTGTCATTGCGCAAACTTACCTCTTGCCCGCTTTACGTGCCACTAATCGAGTTGCAGACCAATCCCCTGCGAGCGCAATTGTTGATGTCTGACTTAGTCCTGCAATAGGTGCAGCATCTTGAATATCACTAGGTTCTACATGTAAATCTCGGCCGGCCTTTGGCGTTAACACCCAGATAGGTCCGGTTTCAGATAGGTATGTAAGTGCATCCATTAGCTCATCGACCAAGTCACCATCACCATCTCGCCACCACAATAAGACAGCATCAACGACTTCAGATGCCGCTTCCTCAAGAAAAGTGGTGCCTGTGATAGCCATGATCTGATCTCGAATTGTGGAATCACAATCGCTATCAAGGCCGACCTCTAGAACCAGGTCCTCCTTGGCAAATCCCATCCGTGTAGGCACGGGCTAAGTCCACACAATGCTGGGCCTGAGCGCAAGGGGTAATTAGGCCAATTTCACACCCCCTCAATTTCGACTTACGGGGCAGTACAG
>CANHFN010000065.1 GCA_947459935.1 Actinomycetota bacterium | reverse complement strand
TAAAAAGCTGCGTAAAACGCTGGCTTCGTAGCATGCCAAGTAGAAGGCTTATTGGTTGTATGAGCAGAAGGAATCACAGCAGAACGCAATGCGTTTGCTGATACGAATGATGCGTTAGACATATTCGTTCCTTCCATTCATTTTCAACTCCGCCATGAAGTTGAAGCCCTAAGGATAAACCATGGGTTGAGGTACTGGCAAGGTAATTAATTCCCCGCATAAATGAGCGTGAATCGGCTAGTTAGTCAGGCCTACCTCGGCCAAGAATCGTGATGCTTTACCTCTATAGCTCAGACGTAGATCTGATTTAGCACGTGTAATTCCAACATAGAACAAGCGACGTTCTTCATCAATAGATGCTTGATCACCCGTGGTGCTGTTGTTTTCCAGGGGCAAAATTCCATCGCTAACACCGATTAAGAAAACGCGCTCCCACTCAAGGCCCTTTGCCGCGTGCAAAGTCGCAAGGGTTGTTACAGGCATTGTTGGCGGATTGTTTTGCTGAACTCGATCTTCAACTTCACGTAGGTATGCGCGCAGATTCTTTGGTGTAAATCCAGAGTCACTATCCAGTTCACGCGCCAGATGAAGAAGAGCGGCAATTCCATCGATCGCTCCCCCAGTTAAAAATGGTTGAGCCAAAGTCCGAAGTTCATCTAACCAAACTACTCCTTCAGTTGGAATCACAGAAGCTGTGCGAACCTGCTTTAAGAAATCACGAACCTCTTTACGTTCAAAGAAACGTTCTGTATTTCGAACTTGGTATGGCAAATTCGCAGAGTTCATCGCTTTTTCTAAACCATGTAATTGACTGTTAGTACGTGCCAGAACCGCAATCTCTTGTGCGGGCGTTCCTTCTGAGATTAATTGGGTAATGTCACGAACTATTCCAGCTATCTCTGCAGACTCATCGATATATGCCGTAATAGTTGGTTTGCTGCCATGATCATTAATTGCAACTAACTCATTACCCATGGCACCTTTTCGCAAAATACTATTTGCAGTAAAGATGATTTCCGGGGTTGAGCGATATCCGGTGGTAAGGCGCACGACTTCAGCTTCTGGAAAGCGTTGGGTAAATGAATTCAGGAACACTGGAGTAGCGCCAGCAAATGAATAAATAGTTTGTGCCGGATCTCCCACAACACATAGTTCCTGACGTGAGCCAAGCCAGGCATTAATTAAACGCTGCTGAAGCGGTGAAATATCCTGATATTCATCGACTGTAAAGAATCTGTATTGATCCTGCACGAGCTCACGCACTTCACGCTCTTCTTCAATCATTGCAGTTGTCAGCAACAAAACATCTTCGAAATCGATGGCTCTTTCTTGGTGCTTAACGCTTTCATAAGCCGTATAAACCTTTGCTAGTTGCTCAGGATTAATGCGTGGTTTTACCGTGCGCTTGAGAGATTCGCTCAAGTAATCTGAGGGTGCAATTTGCGAAACCTTTGCCCATTCAATCTCTGTTGCGATATCTCGCAGTAAATCTCGTGAGGTTATAGATAGTTCGCCTTGTAATTGAGCGCGTTTGATCGCTTCAGTCAGAAATCCACTCTTCGTTGTGAGCAAATCCGGGGTGCGACCTCCAAAAACCTGAGGCCAAAAGAAAGTGAGCTGCTTCAAAGCGGCCGCGTGAATTGTGCGGGCAGCAACGGATGGAACACCGAGTGAGCGCAATCGTGTGCGCATTTCACCTGCAGCACGCGCCGTAAAGGTAAGTGCCAAAACTTTGTGAGGATCCATGGTGCCAATTGCTGCGGCATATGCGATACGGTGAGTAATAGCGCGAGTTTTTCCTGTTCCGGCCCCTGCGATGACGCACACAGGACCCCGTGTTGCAAGTGCAACTGCGCGTTGTTCGTTATCTAGAGCTTCCAGAATCTCTTCTGCTCGTAGGTTTCCTACGGTCTCCACGATTCACCACCGCGCAACTGATCTCGTGTATATCCATCAACACGTGTATACCAAGCTTCGATCATGCGACGAGCAACAGATATTTTTGGAGGCAACAAAATATCTTGAGCATCTACTGCTGCTTTCATTTCATCGCGTGAAAACCAGCGTACTTCAGTTATCTCTGTGCCATCAGGTCGAGCCTCTTCTGGGCGATGGGTAATCGCTTCAAATGCAATCATGATCGAGGCAGGAAATGGCCACGGTTGTGAAGTTAAGTATTTGATCTCTGAGGCATACACACCAGCTTCTTCAAATACTTCTCGTGAAACGCACTCTTCAAAAGATTCACCAGTTTCAACAAATCCTGCAAAGGTTGAAAAACGCTTGTCTGGCCAGATTGGTTGATGACCTAAAAGAATGCGATCATCTTTATCTTTTACCAACACAATAACTGCAGGGTCGGTACGTGGATGATGTTGTGTCGAATCTTCAGGGCAAATGCGAACACTTCCACCTAGATCACTAATTGTCTTTGCCCCACATCTGGCGCAATGTGTGTGGGTCCAATGCCAGTTAGCTAAACCAACTGCATGCATTGCAAGTGCTAACTCCTCGGCATCTAAATTGCCACCAACTTCACGCAAAGTTTTGAAACCTTCATACTTTCGCTTTTCAAACTCTTCGGTTCCGTCATCTTCGGGAGGATTGATCCAGGTTGTGCGCCAGGCAAAGTAAGCCTGATTGTCATCTCGACCCACACCTAAGAAAAAGCGATCACCTTCTTCAAACACTTCCTGAGCCGCAACCACAGCCGCAGCATCGATAAAAGTCAGTGAATCATCTCCCGCGCTCAAACGAGCATCAACTAGATGAATGATTTGTGCCGTCTTCCAGAGCACAGCCAATTTTGCAGCATCGCTGCGCAGCTCGCTTTCGCGATTTATTGGTGACAATGCGCTCATAGGGGTGAACGCTACTAGCCTTGGGCAATGCGCGTAACCTCCTGGAATTTGCTGCACGGAATGGCCATTCCGCCTGACCCAGCCGTTGATGCTTTAGCTCTTTTAGAGGCAGAAATACTGAATTTAAAAAGCGATGTTATCGGCGTCCAAGAAGTTGACTACTTTCTAGAACGATCTGGAAATCACAATCAAGTGGGAAATATTGCAAGGGTAATGGGGGCTGCCAATTGGGCTTTTGCGCCATCACTGTTTGGTAATCCTGATGAAAAATGGCGTAAACCTGAAGCTACTGATTTAAAAATAGTGACAGATAAAAGTCAAGAAGGCGAAGCCGGCTATGGAATCGGAATGGTTTCGCAGTTACCAGTCAAAGAATGGCACCGCTTAGATCTCAAGGGTGCTCCTATTGGTGTATTCATGATGTTTCCAGTCGATGGCAAGCTAAAACGATTTTATGTTCGAGATCATCCACGAAGCGCACTTGCTGCACATTTAGAAAACGGATGGCTAATCATTAATACTCATCTATCTTTTGTGCCTTTTTTTAACTACAGGCAATTAGTGCAAATAAAGCGGTGGTCAAAAAAACTTGGTGTACCGAAAGAGAAGATAATTCTTATGGGAGATATGAACATACCTTTTGCTAAAGTTGTTGCGGGACGAAATTGGAACGTAATCACTACTGGAAAGACATTCCCCAGCTGGGGACCTAAAGTGCAAATTGATTACATGCTCTCACAGACCCTTAAACCCGGTGATGTCACTCAATCTTCTTACACCCATGCCGGAATGAGTGATCATTTGCCTTTGCAAATAGATCTTGAGATAGAAATCTCTTCAACCCATTCTGGTTGAGGGTTTAGTAAATAGAACTACTGCTGTAAATCAACAGAAGTTATCAAGGCAATCAAAGCAGCCTCATCCAACAAATCTGCTGGCTGATCAGTAACTCCCGTTGGCACGTAATGGAATGCCGCAGAGATCTTTGAAATGTCACATCCTGATAACTTGGCCCACGCAAGGCGATACATCGCAAGCTGAACTTGGGCAGATTTCCCTAATTGCTTAGAACCAGTCTTCCAATCCACTACCTGGAAACCATCTCCGTCACGATAAATCGCATCAATTCGGCCCCTTATGAGCACACCAGCAATAGTTGTTTCAAAGGGGACCTCAACCCGGGCTGGGGTGCGATCAGCAAAACTGCTTTTTAACCATGCAGCCTTTAGATCCTCTAGGTTTGAATCATCTTCTAGTGGATCTAGATAATCCAAATACTCATCACCAAATAATGTTGCAGCATCTGTGAATTGACGTTCAACCCAAAGGTGGAAGGCGGTGCCACGACGGGAATACTGATCTTGTCCTCGCGGCATAGGACGGCGAATGTTAAGTGCAAGCTCTTGTGGGTTTTCGTGCAGAGCAACCAAAGTCGATGTGGAAAGTCGGGTAGGTAAGGCAACTTCAACAACATCTGAGGCACGATTGCGTTGTTCAGTAATCAAACTATGAGCATCCATGATCCAAGAATTAACTTCACTATCCGTTGAATTCAAGAGTGGATGCTCTGCTGACTGCTTTACTAGTTCCATAGCAGCATCAAACTGTTGACGCTTCTCCCCTAAATAATCTCGTGGCCAGATGGCTGTGACAGGATTTTCTAGCGTTGGGTTTTCTGCATCAGCTTCAGGAGGTTCAACATGAGATATCAATCGGCCGCCATGCAAACTTGCTGCTGCTGCGATTAAATCAAATATTCTTGAAGGAGGTACTGGATTTGCACCATCTCGCCAACGTGCAGTCGTGCAGATCAAATGCGTGCGGGCGCGCGTTACCGCAACATATGCCAGACGCATTTCTTCGCGCATTTTTATCTGATCAACACATTGTCGAGCAAACTCTTTAATTGCTTTACCAGCTTCGCTGTTTTTTGTGATTCCTTCTAGAGTAAAACGTGGAAGCTCGTGTGCATCACCGCGCAAAGCAAAAGGAACATGCTTTTCATTCTTTAGCCAGTTATCTGGATCGCTTCTATTAACACCAGGGAAAGTGCCTTCAGATAAGCCAGGCACAGCAACCACATCCCATTCAGCGCCCTTTGCCATGTGAACAGTAAGGATTTGGACCACATCTGTGCGCACTTCAGGGGCCCCAACCTTAAGGCCGCCTTCTTCATCGGATGCGATATCTAGCCAATCCAAGAATGCCGAAACAGATCCACCACTGCGCTCAAACTTAGATGCTTCATCTAAGAAACGATCTAAGTGGCGACGTCCAGTTTGAGATCCTTCTCGCAAGGTAATTTCTGTTTCTAGTGTTAAGTAGTTCTCAATTTCTGTTATCAAATCAGTGATTTGTCCGCCAGTACGAGCACGCAAGCGACGAAGGTCTTGGGCAAAGGCAACTAGACGTTGATATCCAACTTCACTGAAAGCGCTCTTCTTTGCAGATGCGAT
>CANHFN010000064.1 GCA_947459935.1 Actinomycetota bacterium | reverse complement strand
CATTCATCAAGAACCGGAAATTGGATTGGATCTACCTAAAATTCAGGCAAAGATTGTGGCCGCACGGGATGGTTTAGGTCTTGAAGTAACGACAGGAAAAGGACTCAGCTCAGTAACTGCTGTGCTGCGTGCAGGAAAATCTGAAAAGACAGTGTTGTTACGTGCAGACATGGATGCTCTTCCTGTGACCGAACTTGCTGACCTTGCCTATAAGAGTCAGATTGATGGTGCCATGCATGCTTGTGGCCATGATTTACATGTTTCAATGTTGATTGGTGCTGCCAGATTGTTGGTCAAGAATAAGTCACAACTAAACGGTGATGTGGTCTTCATGTTTCAACCAGGTGAAGAAGGTTTCGACGGTGCAGGACATATGATCAAAGAAGGTGTCCTAACTGCTAGCGGACGAAAAGCAGATGCAACGTACGGAATTCACGTCATGTCATCCACAATTCCAACAGGATCATTTACTACCAAAGGTGGAACCATGATGGCCTCTAGTGATGAGTTACATGTGACTGTGGTCGGTATGGGTGGACATGGATCACAACCTCACACCGCTAAAGATCCAATTCCAGTTGCTGCCGAAATGATAAGTGCGCTGCAGTTGATGATTACACGCTCCTTTGACGCTTTTGATCCAGTAGTAATTACTGTTGGTCAATTTCATGCTGGCACCAAAGCAAACATAATTCCTGACACAGCAGAGTTCCAAGCGACTATTCGAACATTCTCACCAGAAAATAGAAGCCGGATCCAGGCTGAGGCAGTCCGTTTGTGTGAATCAATTGCACAGGGATATGGGTTAAAGGCGGAAGTTAAAGTTGTTGAGCAGTATCCAGTCACGGCTAATAACAATGACCATGCCCAATTCGTAGGAAAAGTTGCTGCCGATCTCTTTGGTAGTGAAGGTTTTATGGAGATGCCGCACCCTATTGCTGGTGCTGAGGATTATTCACGAGTGCTGGAAGAGGTGCCAGGTTCTTACGTGTTCCTTGGAGCATCAGTCGATCAAGACTTCACTAAATCAGAAGTGAATCATTCGCCTCGAGCTATGTTTGATGATGCAGTGCTATATCGAGGAACAGCGCTTCTAAGTGAGCTGGCAGTTCGCTCACTTAATGAAATGGTGTGAAGCTCTGAGCCTATAGAGCAGAAGCCTCGCGCCGCATGTTGCATTAATGCTACATAGCATATATGCTACAACTATGAGTCGCAATCCAGAAGAGCCGGTCTATAACCGCATTGAAGAAGCACGTGTTGCCTTAGGGCTATCTAGGCAGGATCTTGCCGATAAGGCTGGCGTGCATTACCAAACCATCGGCTATCTAGAGCGTGAGGAATACAGCCCCTCACTAGTTCTGGCAATTCGTATAGCTAAGACACTGAATCAAGAAGTCTCAGAGCTCTTTTCGCTCACTCCATTCAAGAAAGGTAAGTAAGGATGTCAAAGAAAAACAAGATTTACTGGTTTGAAGGCGTAACTGAAAAAGGAGTGAAATCCTTACTAACCGATGAGGACTCAAAGTACAGATGGTTACGGTCTCAGAGAAATCGAAGAATTCTGGTTGTTTTAACAGCCCTGGGAACAGCTCTGGTTGCGGCAGGTAGTTATTGGCCAACATTAAAAACCAATCTGAATCTATCTGACGGAACTGCGGTAGTGATTTACAGCGTTACCGCCATATTCCTTGTTTTTGCCGTGCTTCTGGGTTATCTGTTTCTACGAATTAGCGTTCGGGGGATAGCTGACGCACCTGATGAGCTTCTAGATGAACGTCAAATCAAAGTTCGAGATACTTCATTCAGATATGCCTACTACGCAATGGGCTATCTCATTGCAGGACTATTCATTTTAATGCTCTCCGGACCAGAACTTAAATTATTTGAACCTGAAGGAAACGATGGAAGCTATTTGATAATTGCAGTCTTATTCGCTTTTTCCTCTATGCCATCCATGGTCTTGGCTTGGCGTGAGCGAGATATCTAAATGCTAGACATTGAGAGCCTTGGATTACTTGGAGTATTCATTGCTGGCGCTATTCCGTGGATGGAGGCTATTGCGGTAGTACCGGCAGGAATTCTTGTCGGACTTAATCCAGTAGCAACCTTAATTGCCGCTGTTGTCGGAAATTCGATAACTATTGTTCTCTTCGCCTACTTTGCTGCAAATATCAGAGAACGATTGATCAACAGGAGAGTGAAGCAGGGAAAATCCGCCGAACTGCCTAAGTTTGAAAAAGCTCTCAAGGCATTTGATAAGTATGGGATTTATGGATTGGCGGCCCTTGGCCCAATATTAATTGGCACTCAATTTGCAGCAGCCGCCGCAGTTACCGCTGGGGTAAAGCCACTTCGTGCATGCATGTTGATTATTACGAGTTTAACTCTATGGGCTATAGCTATTGCAGTTGCAATGGTGGCCTTTGATGTAACGATTTAGGAGATCACAAAATGAAGCAAAGAGATACAACTCCGGATGTTTTACGAGGATTTGCCCTTCTTGGAATTTTGGTCGTAAACATCCAGTTCATGGGATTAAATAGCGATCAAGGTGCTCGCGGTGAATGGGTTCAAGGGCTCGCCAATGGTTCTGCAACCTTTATCATTTCGGCAATTTTTGCGGGCAAGTTTTATCTTTTGTTTTCATTTCTTTTTGGCTACAGCTCAAACTACATAATCAGGGGAGAGGCAGCCAATAGGGCTAGATGGATAAAGCGTTGCATCGCCCTGATCCTGCTTGGAATCCTTCACTTCACCTTCTTGTGGCATGGAGACATCATTTTCATGTACGGGTTATTTGGGCTGCTGCTCACCCCATTCTTTTTTCGTGCAGATAGAACTCTTAAGGTTTGGGGCCGGTGGATCTTTGGTGTCTCAGCATTTCTCTTCTCACTGGTTGTTTTCTTTGCTCTTGTTGCAGAACGTGTCCTCAAAGAGGATCTTCAAGTGAGTACTGAATCAAATCTTGACGTGATTTTGCGAGATGGAACCTTCGTAGAATCAATTCCAGCGCGCTTGGAACTGTGGAGTTACAGCATTTTAACGGGAGTGTTTCTCCAAGGTGGCCTGGCTTTTGCAGCCTTCTTACTTGGACTTCGAATGGCTAGATCACAGTTCCTTTCTTCTCCCATAGATTCAACAAAGAATTCACAACTGATCAAATACGGTTTGATTTTTGGAGTTCCTATCCAGGTAATCGCGGGCTTAGTAATGGTCCAAAACGAGCAGATGTCTAAACCTTCTGAAGCACTTTATTTGATCGCTTTGGCTGTTCCATTTCTTGCAGCGCCATTAATGTCAATGCTGTATGTCGGTCTTATAAGAAAGTTAGTACAAGAAAAGCCACATTTAGTCTCGTGGATGAAGCCTGCCGGTGCGATGTCATTGACCGTCTACATCTCACAATCGGTGATTGCATCAGTGATCTTTAGCTCATGGGGACTTGGATTATTCCAAGAGTTACAAACATGGCACGTAGTACTTCTTGCTTTTGGAATTTGGCTAGGACTTGTTTACTTCTCAACGATCTGGCTCAGAAAATTCAAGCAAGGCCCACTTGAGCAACTTGTAAGTACGCTGACAAGAAATAGGAAGGTTGCATAAATGGCGTGGCTGGCAGTAATTACGGCAGGCTTTCTCGAAGTTGGTTTTGCGAGCATGCTAAAACTCTCAAACAATTTCACGAAGATTTGGCCAAGTATTGGATTCTTAGTTTTTGCAACAGGCAGTTTTTCTCTACTTGCATGGTCATTAAAAGTTCTACCTATTGGAACGGCATATGCGGTTTGGACTGGAATTGGCGCGGCAGGAACGGCAATTTTGGGAATGCTGATCTTTAAAGATCCAGTTTCTGTCTCACGCATAACGGCAATCGTGTTCATTATTACGGGAGTTGTGCTGCTTAACTTCTCAAGTGCAACTCACTAAAGAAGAGGAACCTAAAACAAGGTATTTGCTCACATCAGGCAGATGTAAGAGGCAAACAGAGTTTTAGAGATTGTCGCAAACAGACATATCGAACTTGTCTGTGCCTGCTGCTGCAGCTTCATCCATAACACGCTGTAGGCAGTCTGCGTACTCTTCTAGATTTGCATCATCTGCACCTTTAGAGGAGCAGCCAGCCACAGTCATTGTTAAAGACATGGACAGTAGAAGCATCATCATTTTTTTCATATTAACTCCCTGGGCTAACGGTAGACATATTGAAGTCTTTGATTACAAGTGGCGGAATTGCCATATTAGACATGTCGCCAGCCCACTCACGTGGCTGAGTCCATTCTGTGGCACCAGCGTGCACAATTCGAGAGAGTGCAGAAACTGGAGAATCATTCCAGCGGAAGTTGTTAGTTGCACCAACTACTTCGCCGCCCTTAACGTGATAAACACCGTCACGAGTTAAACCAGTCAGAAGCAGTGAGTTGGGATCAACCATGCGGATGTACCAGAATGTTGTGAGCAGAAGTCCGTTATCAACTTTCTTGACCATATCTTCAAGAGATCCACTTGCACCATCAACGCTCATCACTAAGTTTTCCCCTAGTGGTGTGAAATCAAGGCTTGTCATCTTTGCAGATGCACGGGTTTGGATCAGCGATTGCAAGACGCCGTCTTTGAGCCAATCAACACGCTTAATTGGTTGACCGTTATCAAAGACAGATGAGTACGGTGAGCTCACAGCAGTTGCTACAAAATTAGCTGCAGGCAATTGCTTGAATTCTGGATCGCTAAAGAACTGCAGTGAAACATTTGACAGCTTCTCTCCGATTCGAGTTCCGCCACCCTTTTTAGAAAATACAGATTGGCCTTCATGAGCATCGCGCGCAGTTAATACCCACATCATGTATGTAAATAGATCTGCAACAGATCCTGAAGGCAAGATGGTGTCGTAACGTCCTGCTGGTAGATCTACTTTGGTGCCTTGCCACTGAAGACGTTGGCGAATTTGTGCATCGATATCTGCAACAGAGACATCGGTAAAGTCACGTGTTTCAACACCGGCCCAAGTAGAGCGAGAGCGATCATGAGACTTTCCAGTCATTTCTACACGGCCAACTGGTGAATCCTTACGCAAGCGCAAGCCACCCTTTGATCCAACCCATGTAGTTTCATTGGTGTGTTCGGAGTAGCCAAAAAGCTCGATTTTGTCGGCAACAGATCGTGAAAACATATCGCCAAGTGCCGGAGCAAATTTTGAGAATACTTCAGGGCCAGTTGGAATATGTTCAGCAGACCAATCACCGAGAGCAACGTTTGTGGCAAGGGGTGCAAAGTCATCTGCTGGACCTGCTGCTTTTGCAGCAGCAATAGCTTCTGAAAGTAGCGCTGGAATATCT
>CANHFN010000063.1 GCA_947459935.1 Actinomycetota bacterium | reverse complement strand
TATTATGGATTCACAATAATGCCGGAGTATTTAAAGGTAGATGGGCATGATATTTATTGTTACGAATGGGAAAACGATGGCGAAGCTGTCGTTTTACTTCATGGTGGTTTAAGCAAGACATCTAGTTGGGATTACTTACTCGTACCAGCTTTAGAAGATGACTTTCATGTTTTTGCATATGACAGAACAGGACATGGTGTTACAGGTGATCGTGCCGGGAGTCTTCACTTTGAGTTTCAAGCCAAAGAAGCAATTGCTTATCTTGAAACAGTTGTGAAGCAACCAGCTCACATAATCGGCTATAGCGATGGAGGAATTATTGCCCTTATGGTTGCCATCCAACGCCCAGAGTTAGTTAAATCTATTGTTGCAATCGGTGCTAATTATCATTACAACGCTCCCCTGAGTGATTTCGAGGAGGCCTCAGTAAGTGAAGGTGATCAAGCCGAATACAATTTAATTAGCCCGGATGAGCCACATACATTGTTGGAAAAGACTATTCGGATGAATGAAATTTGGAAGACAGAACCAGATATAAGCATTTCAGATCTTGCTTCAATCCAATGTCCTGTATTGGTCATGGCAGGAGATGATGATGTAATTGCTCATGATCACACTATTTCCCTATATGAGACTTTGCCTTTAGGGCAATTAGCAATCATTCCTGGCACATCACATGGCTTAGTCAAGGAAAAGCCAGCACTGATGTTGGCAAATATCATGCAATTTTTAGAAGATTTAACTTACCCGGTAACTCGACAAGCTATTAGAAGACTTAACACTCAACCGGAGTAATTTTTCCTGTTGCAACATCATAAATTGCACCACCAACAACAACATCCTTATTCAGATAAGGGAAGTTACGAATTTGTTGTACATCGATGGCCAATGCGGTCTCTTGATCTAAAACTGTTTTAAATTCTAAGCTTCGTGTATCCACACCAAACTCTTTCTCGATGAATTCATGAATATCTGCCTCTTCTGCTGATGCCATCCGACAATTTGTGTGAGGCATAACCAAGATTTTCTTAACTCCTAACAAGTAGGTTGCTAGCGCCAACGTCCGCAAAACGTCTTCAGTTACCCGTGCTCCTGCATTGCGCAAGATCTTGGCATCACCAGACTTCATTCCCATTACAGACAATGGATTTATCCGCGAATCCATGCAGGTGACAATTGCTAAACCTCTTTGCGCAACGCCAGTTAAGCCAGAGTACTTAAAGGTTTTGATGTATTCATTATTTGCAGCAATTTCTTCTGAGAAAAATTCATGAGGAAAAAAATTTTTTGACATGTCAACTCCCCTCCGGAATGGAGCCCCCCGTCAGGATTGAACTGACGACCTGCGCATTACAAGTGCGCTGCTCTACCACTGAGCTAGAGAGGCCTGCTCTTCAAGTTTCCTCGAATACAGCAGGGGCAATTATGGCAGCCTAAGCGCAAAACTTGAAATCGGGCTCTTGTTGAGCGCTCAGGGTAGGTTGTCCTTATGAGATTAGGCGTCCTTGATGTGGGTTCAAACACCATCCACCTTCAAGTAATGGATGCCCACCCAGGTGCCCGACCAACACCTGCAACTAATTACAAGGTTGAACTGCGCCTTACTGAATATCTGGATGTTTCTGGTGCGATCTCAGCTAGCGGAGTACAACTTCTTAATGACGCCATTCAAGAAGCAGTAGCACATGCGCGACAAAATGAAACAGATGAGATTTTAGCTTTTGCAACTTCGGCAGTGCGCGATGCCAGCAACGGTGCGCAAATCATTGCCGACATCAACAAAAAGCATGAGATTGATCTGCAAGTTTTAGACGGTGACGATGAAGCTTCTATGACTTTCTTAGCTGTGCGCCGTTGGCTCGGCTGGTCTGCCGGGAAACTATTGGTTTTAGATATCGGTGGAGGATCACTAGAAATTGCCAGTGGGGTTGATGAAAATCCAGAAGCAACGATTTCAATGCCACTTGGGGCAGCTCGCTTAACGAGAGAATTCTTGAGTGGAGACCCATACAATTCAAAAGGAATCAAGAATTTAGAAAAGTATGCTGAAGAGATTCTGAAAGAATCGATGCCAAATTCCTTGAAGGCACATGATGCAGATCATTTCGTTGCCACCAGCAAAACCTTTAGAACTTTGGCTCGTATTTGCGCTCAGTGGTATGGGGATAATCCAAAGTTTATTGAGCGATCTTCGCTTAAATCTGCACTGCCACGACTTATAGAAATGACAAACAAGTCACGTGCAGAACTACCTGGTGTTTCAGCTAGCCGTGCTCAACAAATTGTGGCCGGTGGAATTGTGGCACTTGCGGTAATGGACAGACTAGATGTTGATGAAGCCGAGATATGTCCGTGGGCTCTGCGTGAAGGCATTGTTTTGCGCCGCTTAGACTGGTTGAGCGACTAAGCCTCTGGCGCTGGCATCCAGTCAATTGCAATAATTTCTCCATCACGGTGATGCAAAATCCAAGCTTCTCCTGGCATTAATCCATGATCTAACTCTTTGAAGTTCTTTTTACCAATAAATTTTGCAACAATTCCAGGAATTACTGGGTTGTGCCCACACACAATTGCGTGAGCTTCACTTTCAATAATGTCATTAACAACGTTTATTGCAGCCTTCTTATCTTTCTCATATGCATACTCACTTAGTTCAGTCCAATAAATCATGTCTAGTGATAACGAACGTGCAATTGGTGCAACTGTTTCATAACAACGAACCGCATCTGAAGTATGGATTTCTGTTATTCCAAATGGTAAGTACTTGGAAAGCATTCGCATTGATTGAATTTGTCCAAGTTGTGCCAAAGGACGATCTCCATCATCGCCCTCCCACTCTTCTCGAGCGATAGCCTTGCCATGGCGCAAAAGAACTAGAGGAACTGTGTCTATGCCAAACTTTTCAAAGTTCTTCAATACTTCCTTGTCGCCTTCACGTGAAAGTTTTTTGTAAGCATCAGAAATAGTGACCCAAATCAACTGATCTACCTCTTCAGGATCCATGACACCTTTTGCATCACCAATGGCTTGTGCAGACCAATATCTAACTGTCTTGGTTGTTTCACCAACAAGATATTCAATTTTGCATAATTCAGGGCCAAAAACAGTTTCGTATCCAGTTTCTTCCAAGACCTCACGGAATGCGCAACCTATTTCAGATTCTCCGGCTTCCACCTTTCCTTTTGGAAAAGACCAATCGTCATAACGAGGACGGTGAATGAGAGCAACTTGAACCAGATCATCACTTAATCGGCGCCACAAGACCGCACCTGCTGCCTGAATAACTTGGCTTTCCACTTACCTATCCTTTGAATAGTGATCAATGAGTTCGGCATGAGCATCAATTAATCCCTTTTTAGTGGAGCGCGTCCAAACGGTTTCCTGTAGCTGCCAGGACGAGGTGTCATCAGACAGGCCGAGATCTAGCAAGGCCTGAAGGCGAGCCACATGCTCTTTTCTTTGGACCATAACAAGACTTTCAACACGTCGATCAAGGTTTCTACCCATGAGATCGGCACTACCAATCCAGTACTCATCATCGCCACCATTAACGAAGTGATAGATACGTGAGTGTTCAAGGAAACGACCCAAAATAGATTTAACAATAATGTTTTCAGATAGACCCTTTATGCCTGGCTGCACAGCGCAAATTCCACGGATCAATAACTCAATCTTTACGCCAGCTTGTGAAGCCTCATACAACTTCCCCACAAAGTGTTCATCCAAAATAGAGTTTAATTTGAACTGAATTCCGGCAGGGCGTCCGTTCTTCGCATTCTCGATTTCTCGGTCGATTCGTTCAATTAATCCCGAACGTAAAGTGCGAGGCGCAACCAATAAACGAGAATATGTTGATTGTGGTCCGAAACCCGAAAGTTGATTAAACAAGCGAGTTAGATCATCTGTTAATTCAATATCAGCACTTAGAATTCCTAGGTCTTCATACATGCGGGCTGTTTTTGGATTGTAGTTACCCGTACCAATGTGACAGTACTGACGAATACCTTGTGGTTCATCACGCACGACTAACGAAAGCTTTGCATGGGTTTTTAATCCCATTAGTCCATACACAACGTGGACACCAGCAGCTTCAAGTTTTCGTGCCCAACGAACATTTGCTTGTTCATCAAATCGTGCTCGGATCTCAACAACTGCAACTACCTGTTTGCCAGCTTCTGCAGCCTCAATTAATGCTTCAATGATTGGTGAATCACCTGATGTGCGATACAGAGTCTGCTTAATGGCTAACACATGAGGATCCATTGCAGCATTTTCAAGGAAGTGGACAACTGATGAAGTAAAGGATTCATAAGGGTGGTGGAGCAGAATCTCACCTTGCCGAATGGCTGAGAAGAACAAATCACTATCTTCAGAATCCACCTCAGATAGGGCTTTGGCCGTGCGGGACCTAAAGGGCTCAAACTTCAAATCTGAAAAATCAAGGTCGGCAATCTTATGAAGTGAGGTGAGATTTAATGGTGCCTTAACGTGGAAGATGTTTTCAGCACCAATGCCCAACTCTGATCCAAGTTTAGAAACGAGAGCTTCATCAACTCCCGCCTCAATTTCAAGACGCACTGGTGGTCCAAAGCGACGACGCAATAGCTCTTGTTCAAGAGAAAGCAGTAAATCCTCTGCTTCATCTTCATCTAATTCAATGTCTTGGTTACGTGTTACACGAAATGTGTAGTGATCTTCAATCGACATTCCAGGGAAAAGCTCTTGTAAGTGAATAGAAATCAAATCTTCTAGCGGTAGGTAGCGGGTTGAACCAAACTTTGCCGTTGCAATAAAGCGTGGCAAAATCTCTGGAACTTTAACGCGCGCAAAAAACTCTTCATGGGTAGTCGGATTCTTAACCATTACCGCAAGGTTGAGAGATAACCCAGAGATATAGGGGAATGGATGTGTTGGATCAACTGCAAGCGGGGTTAGAACCGGAAAAATACGATCCTGAAATAATTTTGCAACATACGCACTTTCGGTTTCATCAAGTTGATCCCACTTAACGAATTCAATACCGTGCTTCTTTAACTCAGGCAAAATCTCTTCGTGCAAGGTTTGTGATTGACGAGTAACTAACTCATTCACCTTTGCGCTGATTAAGGCCAATAATTCTTTGGGTTTATGCCCGGCAACATTTGCCGCGGTCACATCATTTTCAATTTTGCTCATCAAGGTTGCAACGCGGACCATAAAGAACTCATCCAAGTTTGACGACGAGATTGCCAAAAAGCGAAGTCTTTCAAGAAGGGGAACTGTGGAATCCTCGGCCAGTTCGAGCACCCGCTGGTCGAAAGAGAGCCAGCTGATCTCTCGGTCGGTCAGATGGTCGATTTTCATCTTCAAATTCTCTCGTGAATGGGTGAACAACAGGTAATCAGTGGG
>CANHFN010000062.1 GCA_947459935.1 Actinomycetota bacterium | reverse complement strand
GTAAAGCAACATCAGGAACGTGCAACATCAATTGCGCGTCATGATGTAACGGTATTAGTTGATAACGTTGACATTGCAACTGTCGGTGCAATTCGATACGCAAGAAGTTTGAAACCTCGCAATCTATCTGCAGTGCACTTTGTAATTGATGATCGTCGTGCCGAAGAGATTCAAAAAGCGTGGGCAGCATCAGATGCATTAGATGATGTGACTCTTGAATTAATTGATTGTCCTGATCGACGACTTGCAAACTCTGCTTTGGATTATGCAATCCGAATGACTGAAAAACCAGATGTTGAATTAACATTGTTGCTTCCGCGACGCGCATACTCTGGATTCCTTGGTCGTTTACTGCATGATCAAACAGCAGAAGAGATTGCAGCCCCTATCTCACAGCTGCCGCGCGTAGTTGCAACAATTGTCCCTTTTGATGTGGATCGCATCGCGTCTGGTAAAACCGTCTTCACAGCACCAACTAAAGTAACCCCAGTTCTAGTTTCAAAGCCGGTTCAAAAAGTTGTACCCGTTGATGTTGAACCCGTTAGTCACTACGCAGAGAATGTGACTCCGATCGGCAAGATTGAGTGGAGAAAACGTGCCCAAGTTCAAGGCCGCGTTACCTCTATCAAGATTGCACCTCGGGGATCCGCCCCAACCCTTGAGGTTGAGATCTGGGATGAAACAGGTGGCGTTTCACTGCAATTCTTAGGTCGCCGCGAGATTGCTGGGTTAGAAATTGGTTCTCAGTTGCGCGCCGAAGGCATGGTTGGTGAAGAAGAAGGATCTATGGTGATTCTTAATCCTTCTTACGAACTTCTTGTATAAAAGACTTAATTAGTTCGCTGCATTCTTCTGCCAAGACTCCTGCACGCACTTCGGTTCTAAAAGTGCTTCGAGGATCGCGCAATAAATCCCATGCAGATCCAACGGCGCCAGCTTTTTCATCCCAAGCGCCAAATACAACTGTTTGTAATCGAGATTGTGCAATTGCACCTGCGCACATAACGCAGGGTTCTAAAGTCACAACAAGTGTGTGATCTGTTAGATGCCAATCACCCAGCTTTTCTGCAGCATTACGAATTGCAACCATTTCAGCATGCGCAGTTGGATCATTGTGTAATTCGCGTTGATTGTGGCCCGTGGCAATTAATTCACCTGCATTACTAAAAATTGCGGCACCAACTGGAATATCCTGGCTTGCTAATGCGGTGCGCGCTGCGGCAAGTGCAACGTGCATCATTTCAATGTCGTTCACAGATCCAATAACTCCGTGAATTGATCTCCAAATCCAAGTCGAGCGGCAATGGCTTCTAGTTGCTCATCGGGAAACAACTCTTCATCATCACACAAAGCCGTAATTTCCATGCCACTCATGCCGAGGTCTGCAAGAATTTCTATGTGACCCACAGGTCCAGACTCTTCATCATCTTCCGGAATCGGAAGATCTGCAATCTCCATTAACTCTTCTGCAACTGGATAATCCAGAGCTGCAGTTGCATCACTTAAGAATAAGGAAATGTGCGCACCCAATACACGGATCAAAATAAAAAACTCTTCATCGATTGCAATCAATGCAATTGAACCACCGTTAGTTTGTTGTGATTTCAATCGGGTGATTATTTGGGCGATGTCATAAGGGTCTGGAAGTGTGCCCAATGTCCAACGACCGTCCTCGTGCCAAGCCGCTACTGCAAAGTCCATTTCACTTGTGAGGTCGGTTACTACATCGTCGATTGCATCAAAGGATTCAATCTCTTCAACGAGGTCATCTTCGAAATCAGACATGTGCCCATACTTTCACTCATTGGAAAGGAATGAAACCCCTGTAAGGTAATACCTATGAAAGTACATGTTGCCAACCACCCACTTATCAATCACAAATTGACGGTTTTGCGCGACGAACGGACCGATTCACCAACCTTCCGCCGCTTAGTCGAAGAGCTAGTAACTCTTTTGGCGTATGAGGCAACCAGAGATGTCCGTACGCACCAAGTAGAAGTGACAACCCCTGTCACTAAAACTAAGGGTCAAAGATTGGCAGATCCTCGACCAGTGGTTGTCCCGATTTTACGTGCAGGGTTGGGAATGCTTGAAGGTATGAGCAAATTAATTCCGACTGCCGAAGTTGGATTTCTTGGCATGGTACGAGATGAAAAGACTTTAGAGGCAACTACCTACGCAAACCGACTACCTGATGATCTCTCTGGCAGACAAGTTTTTGTGTTGGATCCAATGCTTGCAACAGGTGGCACCTTAATTATGGCATTCCACTATCTCATTGATCTGGGCGCAACAGATATCACCGCGGTGTGCATCTTGTCCGCTCCAGAAGGAATTGCGGCGGTAGAAAAAGAGTTTGCAAATAGTCGAGTACCGATCACGATCGTTACTGGTGCACTTGATGAGAAGTTAAATGAGCATGGTTACATTGTTCCAGGCTTAGGTGATGCCGGCGATCGCTTGTATGGAGTTGTGTAAATGGCATCAACCTCGCCTGGATACGGAATCACGATTCGTGTCGAAGGTTCACCGGATTCAAATCCAGTTGCACTTGCAACAACAGTAATTACTGGAGCAGGTGCAACAATTACGGCACTTGACGTGGTTGAATCACTTCTCGATAAAGTTGTCATTGATATAACTTGTGACACTATTGATTCACAGCATGCGGATGAAATCACTGCTGCTATTTCTCTCAACTCTGCTTTAACTGTTCGTAAAGTAAGTGATCGCACATTCTTATTACACCTGGGTGGCAAAATTGAAATCGCTTCTAAAGTTCCGCTAAAAACACGTGATGACTTATCTCGCGCATACACCCCAGGTGTAGCTCGTATTTGCCAAGCGATTGTTGCTGACCCATCAGATGCTCGTCGCCTAACAATTAAGCGCAATACTGTCGCTGTAGTCACAGATGGCTCTGCTGTCTTAGGGCTCGGAAACATTGGTCCGGCAGCAGCATTGCCTGTCATGGAAGGCAAGGCGGCGTTGTTTAAGCGCTTTGCTGACGTGGATGCTTGGCCTGTTTGTTTAGATACGCAAGATGTTGATGAAATCGTGCGCACGGTGCAGTTGATCGCACCCGTTTATGGGGGCATCAATCTTGAAGACATCTCTGCGCCACGTTGTTTTGAGGTTGAAGCCCGACTGCGTGAACTCTTGGACATCCCAGTTTTCCATGACGACCAACACGGCACAGCAATTGTTGTTTTGGCCGCTCTTCGTAACGCATTGAAATTAGTTAAGAAGGACTTAAAGTCAGCAAAGATTGTTCTAAGTGGTGTTGGAGCAGCAGGTAATGCAATTGCTCGTTTGTTAACTTTAGATGGCGCAAGCAACATCATTGGCTTTAATCATCACGGAGTAATCCACAACGATATGAAATCTGATGATTCCATGCAGCAATGGTTCATCAATAACAGCAATCCAGCTAATTTTAAGGGCCAGATTTCTGAAGCAATGATCGGTGCGGATATATTCATTGGTGTTAGCGCACCTAATGTTTTATCTGAATCCGATGTTGCCTCAATGGCTAAGGGTTCAATTGTTTTCGCACTTGCAAACCCAGATCCTGAGATTGATCCAGTGATCGCAAGGAAGTATGCAGCTGTTGTGGCTACGGGGCGTAGCGATCAGCCAAATCAAATCAACAACGTTTTAGCTTTCCCAGGTATTTTCCGTGGTTTGCTAGATGCAAACGCGCATAAGATTTCAGATCAGATGCTTCTTGCAGCTGCTGCTGCTATTTCGGAGTGTGTTTCTCCTGAACAACTCAACACTTCTTTCATCGTGCCAAGTGTTTTCGATCCGAATGTTGTTAAAGCTGTGGCTGCGGCGGTTAAGAAGTCAGTGTGATCGAGCTAGCTGCATCATTTGATTCTCAGTTTGAATCAATTCCGCCCTTCTATCTTTATCTGCTTATAGGAGCCATTGTTTTCGTTGAAACCGGCATTCTGCTTGGCTTTTTTTTGCCGGGGGATTCAATTCTCTTTAGCGCTGGTCTAGTCGCAGCTGCTCACGGAGAAGTAAATATTGTCATTTTGGTTTCTGTAATTTTCTTAGCTGCATTTTTTGGTGATCAGGTTGGATTTGTTCTCGGTAGAACAATTGGGCGTCCTTACTTAGAAAAACACAAAGGGCCAAGAATCCAAAAAATGATCGAAAATTCTGAACGATTCTATGAACGAACAGGGTGGTGGGCGGTGGTTGCTGCCAGATTCTTCCCATGGATAAGAACTTTTGTTCCCCCTATTGCTGGTGCGTCAAAGATGAATTACTACAAGTTTCTATCAGCCAACGCATTAGGTGCTTTGTTGTGGGGGGTTGGAATCACATTGGCAGGCTACTATGCCGCAACACTGCCATGGGTTAAGAGTTCTTCATATGCATTAGCAGCCTTTTTTATTACAGCCTCTGTGGTTTCTTCACTCGTAAATTACCTACGCCACCGGCGATAACACCCACATAGGTCATTGCAAGACCAGTGATCAGATACGCGCTAACGCTTACGCCATCTGTAGGTGACACTAAATCAATAATCAGAGATCCTGCTAGTTGACCACCAACACTAAACAAGGTGAAGGTTAAAACTCCTAGGTGTTGAACAATTGTTGATGTGAAAGCAATATATATGACGCCAATTACCCCACCAGTATAAATCCACCACGGCCCTGCTGGCAGTGGCGATAATTCATTCTTTCCCAGTGCGACACCGGCAAGAATCAAGATAACTAGAAAGGACGTTCCAGTGATGAAGTTAAGGAGAGATGTCGTAAAACTCTGATGTGAATGTTCATTTATTTGGCCATTTAATGCTCTCTGCACGCCAACCACGGCACCAGCAATACAACCGGCCGTAACTGCAATCATTGAAAGATTATTGGCATCAATGCGATCCCAGACAGAGACAAGGACTGCAAAAACTGTTATTACTGCTGCCGTAACGCGCCTAGGTGAGATTAGTTTCTTCCCGCCTCCTGTTAGACCAATTCGATCAACAACCAATGACATGGCAGTTTGTCCTGCAATGGATGCAACAGAATAGATTGCAACACCAATCAGCGGAACAATCTGAGTTTGAATGGCAACAAAACTTCCACCAAGAGCGCCAGCAAATAACTTCCATCGTGCTATCTCTTTACGCACAATTGCACCGCGTAAGTTGGCAATACCTTCCTTAATGTGAGAACTAAATGGTGTGATTATGAGGATTATCAATAAACCTGAACCAAATGAAACTAGCGCGGCTTGAAGTCCGTTATCTAAACGATGTGAAAGTTCTCCGTTGGCGCGTGCCTGCAGAGCGATCAGAACTCCAGATAAGGCAGCTAAAAAATCTAAACGCATTACTTATGCGTGCCGCTGAATTCGCGTTTGTCTGCGATCCAATCCATGAGAGCAAATAGAACACCTG
>CANHFN010000061.1 GCA_947459935.1 Actinomycetota bacterium | reverse complement strand
GTAAAGAACTTAGCAAGGTTCAATTTAATCGCGCTCTTGTAGATCAAGTATCCGAGGGTAATTGAAACTGCAAAACCTAGAAGCAAACCAATTGTAGAACTCGTTACATCTGCAACTGTTTGAAAGTTTGTGTAAACAAAAAGAGAGGTCTCAAGACCTTCGCGGATAACAGCTACAAAAGCCACTCCCGCTAAGGCCAGCGGACCTGTTGCAACAGCCGTATCCAACTTGCCTTGTAATTCGCTACGTAGAGTTCGGGCTGTTCTCTTCATCCAGAAAACCATCCATGTAACTAGAGCAACTGCAATGAAAGATGTGATACCAGCAAAAAATTCTTGTCCACGCTCACTTAGAGATACCGAGGTTAAAGTTAGAAATGCGCCGAGAGCAATGCTCATGACCACGGCTGTTACTACACCGACCCACAAAGGCTTTAAATAACCTTGGCGATTAGTCTTGACGATATAGGCGACCAGGATTCCAACGATGAGACAGGCTTCTAGGCCTTCTCGCAGGGCAATTATGAATGTGCTCAACATGAGCCAAAATCTAAGGGAAAAGGGGTATTTACGCAACTCTTATGTTGCGTAAATCAGGCCTCCTCAGGCGTGTTCTCAGTCACTTCCCCTGCCGGAGCCTCAGGAACGGGCACAGGCTCTTTTTCGAGAAGGGCTGCGGCTAAAGCTGGGGCTACAAGCGCGATCTGCCATTGGCGAGCACCAAGCTCAGTTAACGCCTGCTCGACCATCGGTATCGAAAGAGTTTCAGTAGCACCAGTTGGCGGTTTCCAGCAAACCCTTCGAACATATTCAGGTGAGATGAGATTTTCTACAGGAATGTGATTGTCCTGGGCAATGATTTCAATAGCTGCACGTGCATGTGAAAGGGGTGCAAACTTTTCTGGAAATTTGTCTCGCCATAATTTAATAGGTGGCAATGTATCGGCATTGGTTCGCATCGCTGGCCACTGATCTTCGGGCAAGGACACTGCGACAGAAATGCTATTTAGCCAGAGTGGTAAGTTCTCTAACCAGCGAGCTCTTAAACCTAGGGGTCGTAGAGTCTTTTCGAATTCTTTTTTTGTTACTGCTGCCGTGATCGCAAGTTCAACAATTGCTGAGTCATTAAGTAATTTTCCAGGTGCAATATCTTGTTCTGCAGCAACTTTATCTCGGGCAATCCAGAGCTCTTTGATGATTGCTAGTTGATCGCGACGTTTTATTTTGTGCATTCCTGAAGTGCGCCTCCAGGGATCTATTCGTGGGGGAGCAGGGGGTGCTTTTAGAATCGCTGCAAACTCTTCTAAGGCCCAGGTTAATTTCTTTGATGTATCTAAAAGTTCATACATACGATCGCGAAGTTCTACAAGTAGCTCTACATCCAAGGCAGCATAGGTCAACCAATCATTCGGCAATGGACGAGCAGACCAATCAGCTGCACTATGTTCCTTTGCCAATGTAACTCCCATCAGGCTTTCTAGGAGTGGCCCCAAGCCAACACGAGGCAAACCAGCGATTCTGCCTGCTAATTCAGTATCAAAAAGCTTGATTGGATTGATACCTAATTCGCGCAGACAAGGAAGGTCTTGTGTACTTGCATGCAGAATGACTTCATCGCTGTTCATCAAAGTATTGAGTTGAGCAAACAACTCATGACCAGGACCAAAAGGAATTGGATCGATGAGGTGTAGCCCGCCATCATTTCTTTTGACCTGAATCAAATATGCACGTGCGCTATATCTAAATCCTGAAGCACGCTCGGCATCAACTGCAAATGGCCCATGGCCCTGGGATAACTGCACTAAGGCATCCTGAAATTTGGATTCAGTATCAATTACGGGGGGAGTGCCTTGCGCAGGTTCCAATAATGGTACGGCTAGGTTTTCTTCGCCCATTGTTAGTTACGACGAGCAGATGAAATAGTAGAAACACCTTCAGGTATAGGCGGCAAACCAGCAACTTCTGAAATCAAGTTGCACCAACTTTCAATATGCTTCATCAACTCATGTGGTTCGGAAATGATAGGAGTCCAAGAAGCTCGGATTTCAATTTCAGTGTCATCGCTGCGAGGGGATAGTTTTCCAAAAGATGCACTTGAAACTCGAGTCACAGTTCCACTGGGGGCGTTAAACACGCAGTGATTTCGCTCTAACGATTCTAAAAACCAGCTCCAGCCAACTTCTGGAAGTAGGGGATCTTCTTGCATAACAGGATCTACATCAGCACTCACAAAAGTAACGCAACGGAATTCTCCATCCCATGTGGCTTGTCCACCTGGCTCGTGAAGGAGTACAAAGCGACCGTTTGCTACTTCATTCTCTTCATCTGATAGAAGTCCATTTGATACATCTGCCGAGAAGGCAAATGCAAAGGTTGCAAGTTTTTGCGGGGCTGGTACTTCAATAAGTGAAACCTCGGCCCGTGGCGTAAAGGTGCGAAGATGATCGATTAATCTTTCAAAAGCATTCGCATCCACTGCTCAAGAATAAAGAATCAATGCAGGGTTTTATGGGAGGCAGGGCTGTAACCTTGCTCAATGGCTTCGCTACTAGCGCTACTTTCAAGTGCAATGTGGGGAACAGCAGATTTTTTTGCTGGTCGCCTTAGCAAGAAACATCATCCATTCGCAGTTCTTGGCTTTTCTCAGGTTATTGGTCTTTTTGTAGGAATTTTGGTTCTTCTTGTTTCTGGGAATTGGGAAGGCAAAGTCTTTGGTTTCGATGGTTTTCTAATCCCCGGAGTATTAGCAGGACTGTTTGGCTACATCGGGCTTGCCTGTTTGTATGAAGGATTATCAACGGGGCGTATGGGAGTTGTCTCGCCCATAAGCTCTTTGAGCACCGTGATTCCATTGGCCTATGCACTCATTACAGGTGATGTACTCTCTTCAATAACTTTATTCGGAGTGGTAATTGCACTTGTTGGCGTTTTTTGTGCCAGCGGTCCTGAACTATCTCAAGGACTTCCGCTAAAACCGATTCTTCTTGCTTTGGGTGCAGCTGCTGGTTTCGGTTTAGCTCTAACGTTTATAGCGATCGGTTCTCAGAGCAGCGCACTACTTACGATGGTTTCAATGCGCGCTGCGACATTTTTTGTGACCATGACATTGGTGATCAAATTTGCAACCATGGGCAATTTCAGCAGAAAAGAGATGCCCGTCTTGATCTTTATTGGAGCTGCTGACTTCTTAGCAAATTTGTTGTTAGGAATTGCTTGCACCAAAGGACTTGTTTCTGTTTCCATGGTGTTTGGTTCTCTGTATCCAATTGCAACCGCAGTGTTGGCATACAAGTTCTTGCACGAAAGGCTTCTTAAGGTTCAGTACTTTGGGATCGCATTAGCCGTAGCTGGTGTTTCAATAATTTCAGCATTCTAATTGTGAGCTGAGTAAAAGACAGTCCCATCGATTTCTTCTGAAGTGCAGTATGAGAATTGCGCGATCAACTCTTTCCAATCAATCCGATCATCACCGCCTGAAACTTGCGTGACGCTGAGTTCTAATCGATCGATGACTTTGTTTTCAACCAAATCATTAATCATTGAAACTCCACCCTCAATCAAGATCTTTTGACCAAATTGTGTTCGTGCTTTTTCCACTGCTTGAGCGGGCGAACAGTTCCACAGCAATGCCAGGTGGTTACCTTGCACCGGATTTACTAGGGAACGTGAGATCACCACTAATGGCACTGGGGTTCGGTTGTATGGTTCGTGCCGGGCGGTATTGCCACCAATAATGATGCAGTCCACTTCACGGCGCCGTTGGAGAAATATCTTTCGATCCGCTGGAGAGCTAACGCCAGCGGATCGGCTCTCTTTTGAGGTTGAGCCATCGATACCGACTACAAGAGTTGCAACGATACTCACGGCGGCAATTATTACCTACCACTGTTGAAATTTCAGATAAATCTGTCAGTGGCATCATTTACAGTTTCTCTCATGATCATCGACTGCAATAAATGCACCATGGCCACCATTGCTTGCAACACATGTGTTGTGGCATTTTTCCTTGAACCCTCAGCTGAGATCAGTGAGGGCACCCTTTCAGCGCTCACGGTCCTGGCTGACAGTGGCTTGACTCCACCCCTGCAATTTGACGCTCGAAGCGCTTAATCTGCATGGAATTCACAGCCTTTTTGAGCGTTATGAGGTTGAGGTAGGGGCTTAGGCGGGGCTAGCCTTGCTCCTATGTCCTTACGAGCACGCATTTTTGTGGCCTTAGTGATGGTTGCTGGAGTATTAGCACCTGTCTCAGCCAGCGCTGCTCCGAGTTTGGCCGAGGTTCAAGCCAAGGTCAGACAGCTGGAAGAGGAAGCGACGACTGCGGCAGAGGGTGCTCAAGAAGCCAAGGTCAAATTAGCAATTCTGACAAAGACCCTCAATGGTGTTAAAGCCAAAGCCGATCTGCAGGGACAAGAGGTTGCGGCCCTTCGCCGCTCCCTGGGAGCCATCGCTGTCGCGCAATACAAATCAGGCGGGTTTGGTCAAAGCTTTGAACTTCTCTTTTCGAGCGACCCGACCCTCTATCTCTCTTCTGCCGGATCTCTCGATGCAATAACCCGAAGAAAATCTACTCAGCTTCGTAAATTTGAAGCCGCCCAGCAACGGCTCAATGCAACGACCTTGTTGGTCAACGACAAGATCGCACTCGTTGCTGCTGCCCAAAAGAAATTAGCCGCACAATCTGCTCTTGCCAAAAGAAAATTGGCAGAAGCCGAGAAACTTCTCTCCAAACTTTCAAAAGCCGAGCGAGAGCGATTGGCCAGATTAGCCGAGGATGAAGAAAACGCTGATCAAAAATCCTCACTAGAGGCAGCCAAGATCGCCAATGGTGTTTCTGGTAGAGCAGGTGTTGCACTTAAATATGCATTAAAGCAAATCGGTGACCGGTATGTCTTTGGAGCAGCTGGCACAGTCACGTGGGATTGTTCAGGATTAACCATGCGCGCTTTTCAAGCAGCAGGTGTCTCGTTGCCGCACTCATCTGCGGCTCAATCTCGCATGGGTAAGAAAGTTGCACTCAATGCATTAAAGCCCGGAGATCTTTTGTTTTATGGTCGCCCTGTCTCACACGTTGGAATTTATCTGGGTGGAGGAAAAATGGTACATGCACCTCGCTCAGGTTCTCGTGTGAAAGTAGCATCTAGCGGTTCTCTTGGTAAGAAACCATTGGTTGGAGCTCGCCGTTTCTAATCCAGTTCTCTTTGTGACAAATGATTTTGGTCCCCGCGCAGGCGGAATAGAAACCTTCATTATTGGTTTGATTGAGCGTCGACCATTTGGTGAAACTATTGTCTACACATCGAGGCAAGAAAATGCCGAAGCCTATGATGCTGAATGGCGCATCAAATATGGAGTAGAAGTCATTCGAGATCGCTCAAAAATACTCTTGCCTACCCCAAGAGTTGCACTAGCGCTACAAAAAATCATTGGCACGAGAGGCATAACAACTGCTGCCTTCGGAGCGGCTGCACCACTTGG
>CANHFN010000060.1 GCA_947459935.1 Actinomycetota bacterium | reverse complement strand
GACAAAGCCAGCGTTTTACGCAGCTTTTTATGCCGGATACGAGGCCAATGGTGGTTCAATCGAATAATTCGATTTAGAACTGAAGCCAAGGGCCTCGAATCCAAAAGGATTCGGAGCCCTTTTTGTTTTCCAAAAACAAACTTCACTCCAGAAAACCAACGACAACCACAAGAGACCGAAGCAAGATCTAACAGAAAGAAGAGGTGAGAACATGAGCGTTCTCTTCAGTGAACTACTAGTACCAGGCTGGGCAGATGAGAAGATCGGTTTGGATGCCGTAACAGGCACCTATACAGACGGGTCATCATTTAACTTGCCATGCCACACAGCAGACCCTGAGCTCTACTTTTCTGAAGATGAGATGCAAGTGCTAGAGGCTAAGTCACTCTGTGGCGGATGTCCTGTGCGTGCACAGTGCTTAGAAGGTGCGCTATCCCGGCAAGAGCCGGCAGGTGTGTGGGGTGGTGAACTCTTTGAAGAAGGTCGCATTATTGCCAAGAAGCGCAAAGCTGGACGACCAACTTTGAAAGAGATCGCTGCACGAAATGCAGAAGGCGAACTCATTGAACTTAATGTTAAAGGAGATGAGCGCGAAGAAAGCGCTGCTTAACTCGCAAACATATTCAGATTTGTTAATGAAGGCCACAGTGCAAAGAGGATGGAGATCGGCAGGATAAGGAACACGACTGGAATCATCATAGAGATTTCAGCCTTACCGGCCGCACCCATAACTCGATTTCGCTGATTGGCACGGGCTTCAACTGCATGACGGGAGAGAACTTCAACTAGCGGGGCACCACGCAAAGTTGCTGTGACTAAAGCATCAATAAAGCGACGAATCATGATGGATTTAACTCGCCTTCCCAGTGCATCTAGTGATTCATTGATGGGCTGACCAGAACGCACACCAGTAATGACTATTTGAAACTCCTTGGATAATTGACCATCTGCTGAGTCAGCAATTCGCAGGATTGCGGCCATGGGCGTTTCTCCTGCTGCAATAGCCAAGGTCAACATTTCAATAACGGCTGGAAACTCAGATTCAATTAATTCTCGGCGCTGCTTAACCGCATTCGTTAACTCTCGATCAATCAAGAAATTAACCATGAAAGAAAAGAGCAGGGCTGAGATTAATGCCGTAAACAGGCTATGAGAAAGAAGGATCACTAAAACAAAAGTAAGAGCGGCACTTGATGCACAATATCCATATTGTTTAATACGAAAATCCACATACTCTTTTTCTGTGTTGCGCCCGAGTTCCTCTAATCGTGATCTTAACTGTGTGCGATCTTTGATTTTCTTTGCTTTAACTTTGACAAAGCGCTGAACATCTTCAGTTGGAGTAGTTGTATCGTCAATGACAATCAAAAGTGCAGCTGGAAAAACCAACAACGCTGTGACAAGAAAGATTGCACTCATCGTGACCCTCCAACAAAAACGCGTGGGGTCTGCGGTAAACGACCTAATCTGTTCATCCAAAAATAGGCAATGCCAGTCATCACGAGTCCTGCACCTAAAATCACGGCCCCGGTAGCGGTCGAATATGCAGCAGCTGTGCTGGGTTGTGTGGAAAGCATGAGAAGTAAAACCCATGGCGCGATTGCAGAAAGATGTGCCGAATTTTTAACCCAACCATGTTTGACCTCTATTTCTCGGCGAAGCGCTAAATCTTGTCGCAGAAAATCTCCCAAAGATCTCAGTATTTGTAATAACTCACTACCACCAAGTGCTTTCGAGATGATCAACGCTTCAAAAATTTGATCGCTTCCGTGGTGCGCAAATTTTGACTTTAGCTCTTGAATTGCTTGGCCTACATCGCCACTTCCGTACAGAGTAGCTTTAAATTGAGTAAATGCTGGACGCAGCACGTCAGGTCCTCTTGTAGAAAGGCCAGCCAAGGATTCGGTGAGAGATAGACCTGATTGAATGCCAGACATTAAGTGATCAATAACCTCGGGCCACGCAGCAGTCATGGCTGCCTCATTTATATTGTTTTTCGTCCGTATTGCTAGGAAAGCAATTGCTGAGGCCAAAATTCCAAATGCTAGAGCAATAGATACTGAGCGAGAGATCAGTAGAACAACTGCGGTAGAAACAGAAGCTGAAATTTCAACGCGCAAAGATAATTTCATTTGTGCCACCACTTATCTAATTGCGCGCCTATCGCCACAAACTTTTCTGGATTTGGTAGTGAGCCAACCCCACGTTCATATTCCTTGCCATCCCATCGCCACAGCATGTCAATTTCTGCGCGATCATTTTCAAATCGGCCCGTTACCGCAGCAACCTCAGATATGCGACGCGTACCTTGTGAATCCAAGGTCGTATGAACAATCAAGTCAATAGCGGAGGCAACTGTAGGTGCGATGAATTTATGTGAAATATTCTCACCAGCTAGTAATGGCAAAGTTTGAAGTTTAACAATTGCATCTCGAGGAGAATTTGCGTGCAGTGTCCCCATCCCCGGTAATCCAGAATTTAGAGCAATTAACAAATCTAGCGCTTCAGCTTCACGAACCTCTCCTACGATTATTCGAGAGGGACGCATTCTCAGTGATTCCTTGATTAACCGCCGTAATGGAATTTCACCTTCTCCTTGTAGATTTGCGCTTCGAGTTTGCATCTGCACGACATCTGGCAGTTGAGGAGTTAATTCAAAAACCTCTTCAATTGTCACCACTCTCTCGCTGAGAGGAACAGCCCCAGCAAGTGCATTTAATACCGTTGTCTTGCCTGCTTGGGTGCCACCGCAGACTAAAATGTTAAGTCCGGCTTCCACGCAATAGGTAAGGGCAGTACTTATCTCGGAGGTCATCACTCCAAGATTGACCAGATCTTTAAGGCTCGAATTACGCATCAGATGCTTGCGAATATTGACTGCCCAATGTTGAGAAGTAATTTCTGGGATGACAACATGAAGGCGACTTCCATCTGGGAGTCGGGCATCCACAAATGGGTGGGAAAGATCTAAGCGTCTACCACTCCACATTAGGGCCCGCTCAACAATATTGCGCACATCATCTGCCGACAGCAGTAAGTTAGTTAATTCGCTTCTACCATTACGCGCAATAAAAATTCTTTCTGGTGAATTGATCCAGATTTCTTCAATTGTTGGGTCACTCATAAATGAAGCGATAGCGCCAAAGGTAATATTTAAGTCTAGATCCATGTGGGCAAACCTAGGTTGGTCGGCGAATTAATCCGCTTGCTTGTCTAAAGCCGTGGATAAGGTCGTTGCTATATTGCAGCAGATAACTTGTTATTTGACTTATTTATTTACAAGATCTGCCTTATCCAACCGTTCTAGAAGCTGTAAAGAGTTTTCATTTTTGTTGCCAAAGACGGTTGCAATTTTGATTTGTAATGTGTGATCGACGGTCAGTGAGGTAGCTTGAAGAAGCCGATTTACAAGCGGTTCAGCGTTGGTGAATCCATCGCGGACAATGATCACAACTTCGTTTATCCCCAGCCTGCCAATACAATCTTCCTGCCGGATTAGTTGGGTGAGTTCATAGGAAAAGTGCAAGATGTCATAGGCGCGCACTTGATCCGAATCGTGGTTATCGAAAATGATCTTCACTAATGCAATTGGCTTATTGACACGATTTGCTAATGAGATCTCACGCTTCAATTGTTCATAAAAGTAGGAGGGGGAGGCCAGGTGAGTTTGGGAATCGTGTATACCGTCATGAGAAAAGAGCATTGTGGCCTTTCCTGAGTTATTCTCCTCGTATGACTCAAGATCCTGCCAAAGCCGCAAAGGCGCGCGCACTAGTGGCATCCCTACTCTTTGTTGAAGCAGGCGTAGTACTTGCGATTGCTGCTTGGTTAATTGTGCTCACCTTCACCACTGATTCTTTTGAATTTCTGCCATTGCTAGGCGTGCTGCTATTTGCCTTGCTAGGCGGGGGCGGTCTTCTCTTGTGTGGGCTTTTCTATAAGAGTGGCAAGTACTATGGACGTGCACCTGCTGTATTAGCTAATTTGATCGCACTTGGTGTTGTCTCATATCAAATCGAAGCGCATCTGTGGTTTGTTGCAATTCCTTTGGCAGCATTAGCTGGAACAACATTAATTTCTGTGTTGCGCGCTATTCCAACTGATTCCTAATTAACTTGCTTTAAGGATTTGGGCTACCACTCAACAATCTGATTGTCTTCCCACAAAACTCCAGTTGTATCACCAGGATCAAACTCTCGTGTTGCTAACCAAATTGCACACGCTGCACCTTCTTGGGCACTTCGTGGTGCATCGGCACCTCCCATGTCTGTTCGAGAGTGATTAGGGCAAACAGCATCAACTAAAACTCCACGAGCACCCAATCCAGTTTCATGAGCAAGATTTCTCACGAATGCATTTACGCCTGCCTTACTAATTCTGTATGGAGCAAGACCGCCTGCATTGCCCGGTCCTGACATTCTGCCAAGACATGCAGAGTAAATGATGATGCGTCCACTTCTCGCTTCAACCATGGCAGGTGCTAATCCATTAACGAGGGTAAAAACAGAATCAAGATTGATAGCCATAACTCGACGCCATTCAGCATCACTTGTTTTCAAAGTCTTCGACATCTTCTCACTCATGACCCCATGGGCAAGAATCAAAATCTCAGGAGCTCCGTGTTGCTGTGATATCAATTCGACAGAGTTGCGAACTGCTTGCATATCTTCAAGATCCACCGGATAAGTAGTGAAGCTTTGAGTAGGGTGATTTTGCTGGAGCAATTGCTGCGCTGATGAAAGACGGTCAGGGTCCTTGGCAATCATCACGATGTCATAGCCCAGCCCAGCAAGAGAGTTGGCATTTTCAAAGCCCAAGCCTCTGCTTGCCCCGGTCACCACTGCTAAAGCCATAGGTGAAGCCTGCCAAAGATGGAGCCAAAGCGGAGACTGAAATTAGTGTGGTCAATCTCGCCCTGTGAGCGTCAAATCGTGCTTATGGAGGCCAGTTTCTGCCGATAGGCTTATGGATGTAATCAATACAGAAGGAGCTTGCCAGTGTCGGCACAGGATTTTGGCGCAAATGATTGGCTCGTAGATGAGATGTACGAGCAGTATCTAGCGAATCCTACTTCCGTAGACCCAGCATGGATTGAGTACTTTAAAAACAATAAGCCAGGATCTCCTGCAACATCTGCAGCACCAAGTAAAGGAGTTCCACCTGTTCCTAAAGCGCAACAAAAAGCCGCGCAACCTGCACCAGTTGTTTCACAACCCGCGCCAACACCCGCGCCAACTGCAACACCTGCGCCTCAACAACCAGTTCTTCGCGAAACAACACAGTCACAACCAACTCCTGCAGATCCGATTGTTAAGCCCGTTCCAGTTTTAATCACTCCAGCGGCATCATCACTTGAGCCAATCCGTGGAGTATCAGCTCGTGTTGTTCAATCAATGGAAGCATCGCTGTCAGTTCCAACTGCAACATCAGTTCGTGCGATTCCAGCAAAGTTAATGATTGATAATCGCATCGTAATTAACAATCACTTGAAGCGTAGCCGTGGTGGAAAAGTTTCATTTACTCACATCATTGCT
>CANHFN010000059.1 GCA_947459935.1 Actinomycetota bacterium | reverse complement strand
CCCATCCAGTCATACTTAGGCCAAGCAACTTGAGCATCAAAATCAAGTCCCACAACAGAGCCACCACCTTTAAAAAGTGGACGAGCCGCCATCGTTAATGACTTGAGTGAGAAGGCTGAAACCTGAACAGCTGTTGCCACATCTTCCCATTGAGTATTCAAGAAGTTTCCGCCAAGGGCTGCCTCAGGTGCAAAACCAATTGAGTGGACAACACCATCTAGACCTTCTGGAAAATGTTCTCTCACGCGTGATTCAAGTGCAGTCAAATCAGCTTCACTTGTCACATCTAATTCAATAACCGGACAAGTCTTAGGTAAGCGTCCAGAAATGCGGGTAGTTAAAGAAAGCGCCCTACCGAAACCAGTCAAAATGACATCTGCGCCTTGTTCTTGCGCCAGTCGAGCAATGTGAAATGCAATCGATGCATCAGTTAAAACACCAGTGACAAGTATCTTTTTGCCATCGAGAATTCCCATTTAGTGTCCCATTCCTAAACCGCCATCAACTGGAATTAAAGCACCAGAGATATAACTTGCCTGTGGAGATGCAATAAAGGTTACGACATCCGCTATCTCTTCTGCTGTACAAAAACGCCCAAGAGGCACTGACCCAGAAATTTCATTGCGACGCTTCTCATCCAGTGTTGCGGTCATATCCGTTTCAACAAAACCAGGAGCTATAACATTTGCGGTGATTGCGCGACTTCCAAGTTCGCGCGCAAATGATCGAGCCATTCCTACTAAACCTGCCTTAGATGATGAGTAGTTAACCTGGCCGGCCGAACCCACGGCCCCAACTACTGACCCAACAAAGATCAAACGGCCACGCTTTAACTTCAATAATCCTTTAGTCGCACGGCGTGCAACCCGAAATGCACCAGTTAGATTTGCATCAATCACAGACTCAAAATCTTCATCGCTCATTCGCATAACAAGTCCATCTTTTGTGATGCCAGCATTTGCAACAATGATCTCCGGTAGACCCCACTGCTCCTCTATGGATGCAAAACCTGTATCAACACTCTCAGTGCTGGTCACATCCATCTGAACCGATTTGAATCCGATCGGTGGATTACCGCTGCGATAGGTCACAACGACTTCATGGCCTGCGTTTTTTAAGGAGTGCGCGATCGCCAATCCAATACCGCGATTTCCGCCTGTGACTAAGGCAATAGAACTCATGGTCAAAACCTAGTGCCTACCTTTGAGTAAACAAAAGAAGCGAAGGACCGCGCCGAGCACTACCCTTGCTCACATGGCCAAAGAAAAGAAGATTTACGACATCACAAGTGCCCCTAAGGCACTTACTCGTGACCAAGCTGGCCGCCAAAAACGATATTTCATTTCAATGATGATACGTACAGCCTGTTTCATTTTGACAGTGATCTTGCCTAGCCCATACAGATGGGTTGCTCTGTTGGGTGCTGTCACTCTTCCATATTTTGCAGTTGTCATTGCCAATGCAGGACGTGAAACCATTACTCGTGGTGCCGACATAGTCGAAGACAAGCCACTCGCTCTCGATTAAGAATGTCCTCCCAACAAAAAGTAAAGGAGCCTTGGGCTCTTTTCAAGTCTCTCATTGCATTACTTTTGATCATCCTGTGTCTTTGGGGATCACAATGGCAATATCACCGTGGAGTTGATCGCCATGCACGTAACGCTGTTATTGAAAAGCGAATCGCGCAATTACCAATTGAACTTACCGCTGTGAAGGGTAATTTGGCGGATTATGAGTGGCAAACAGTTGAAGTAGTTGGAAGCTTTAATCCGGACAAACAAATTCTGCTGCGAAATAGATATCACGACGGAAAGTATGGTTACGAGGTTTTAACCTTGTTTACCTCTGCTGATAACAAGACCTTCTGGGTAGACCGCGGTTGGGTTCAAGCAGGTGCGACTGCAACAACTCCTCCCGTTGTCACAGCATTGCCCAAAGGTGAAGTTTCTATTTCTGGTCGACTCCGTCTTGATTCGTCCCTGCCTCGAGGTTCCTTCTTTGCACTTCCTGGAAAAGGCGAAGGACTAGTTTCAGAACTGAACGCGCAATCTCAATTAGATACCGAGAAGTTTTACATCGATCTTTTATCTGGCTCAGATAAATCACTAACTCCTGAAGTTACCGCCCAACTTCCTGAATTGAGCGATGGGCCACACATGGCATATGCCCTGCAATGGATCTTCTTTGGCGGGTTAGTTTTCTACGGCAGGATCTTGATTCGCCGCTCCCGTTAGATCCTGCCTGTTATAAAGATCTGCATACAGCCCGCCTTTAGCGACAAGTTCATCGTGCTTGCCGCGTTCAACAATTGAACCCTTTTCAAGTACAAGGATTTGATCGGCCTCCCGCACAGTACTTAAACGGTGGGCAATAACAATGCTTGTTCTGCCTTTTAGGGCCGTTTGCAGCGCGGCGTGAACCAGCTGTTCATTTTCAGAATCAAGGTGCGCCGTAGCTTCATCGAGGATCACAACTGCTGGCGACTTCAAAAGCAATCGAGCGATAGCAAGACGCTGCTTTTCTCCTCCTGAAAGTCGGTGACCGCGCTCTCCCACCATCGTGTCCAAACCATTAGGTAAAGATTCAACCAACTTCCAAATTTGCGCAGCCTCACATGCTGCTTGCATCTCTGCAGGTGTTGCATCTTGTTTTGCATAGCGGAGGTTTTCTGCAATGGACTCATGGAACAAATGCGCATCTTGCATCACAACACCAATAGATTCACGCAAAGATTCAAGCGTTAGATCACGAATGTCATTTCCGTCAATCTTGATCGCACCACCAGTAACGTCATAAAGCCGAGGAAGCAAAGAACTAATAGTTGTTTTACCAGCACCCGATGGACCAACTAACGCTGTCATCGTTCCAGGCTCTGCAACAAAGAAGAGATTTCGTAGAACTTGACCACTCTGAACTGTTTCAGCCTTAGCTGCTGATTCAAGGGAAGCCAATGAGATCTCTTCTGCTCTGGGATATGAGAAGTCAACATTGTCGAATTCAATGCGTGGCTCTTTGGTAACTAGAACCTTTGCGCCATCGTGACTCTTAACCATTGGCTCAAGATCTAATACTTCAAATACTCTCTCAAAGGAGACAAGTGAAGTCATCACATCGATACGAACATTTGAAAGCGCCGTTAGCGGCCCATATAAACGTGCAAGCAGGGCAGTGATTGCGAGCAAAGTTCCAACAGTTACTCCCCCGTTAATGGCTAAGTGACCACCAATACCGTAGGCAAAAGCAGTCGCAACAGCTGCAACACTAGTAAGAGCAATAAAGAAAAGTCTGTTGAGCATTGCCATCTTGATGCCAATGTCTGCCACACGACGTGCGCGACTTCTGAAGTATTCACGCTCGCGATCAGGTTCACCGTATAAGGCAACCAACATCGCACCAGACACATTAAAACGTTCAGTCATAGTGCTAGACATTTCTGCGTTCACGCTAAAAGATTCTCGAGTAAGAGCCTGCAATCTTCGTCCGACCCATTTGGTTGGTATTAGAAATACTGGAAGTAAGAGAAGTGAAAAAATCGTGATTTGCCACGACAAAATCAGCATTGTCACACCGACTAAAACAAGGCTGACAACATTGCTGACTACACCGGAAAGTGTTGCCGTGAATGCTTGTTGTGCTCCTATGACATCTGAGTTGATTCTAGAAATTAATGCTCCGGTTTGCGTACGGGTGAAAAACGCAATTGATTGCTTTTGAACATGGGCAAAGACAAGTGATCTCAGGTCATAGATCAGGCCTTCACCTATGCGAGACGAGAAGTAACGTCCTAGCATGTTAAAGCCAGCATCGGCGATAGCAATGAGTCCAACTAATAACGCTAGTTGTGTAACAACCGCGCCATCTTTGGGAATAACACCTTGATCGATTAGGCGTTTAAGTAAGAGTGGAGTCGTAACAATTAATGCGGCATCTATAACAACAGTGGCAAGAAAAATTATGATGTTTGTTCTATATGGCAAGGCAAACTTAAAAATACGCTTGACCGTGCCTGGCTTTAACTTTTGCTCTTTTACTGAAGGATCAGCCGTCATTGAGCGGTGGGTCATCCACGCTGCATGCATTGACATAATTAAACGGTAAAGCCGAGAGCGCGCAGCTGTTCTCTTCCATCATCAGAAATCTTGTCTGGACCCCAAGGCGGCATCCACACCCAATTGATCTTCACATCAGATGTCATTCCAGCAAGAGCTGCGCGAGTCTGATCTTCGATGACATCCTGCAATGGGCAAGCC
The DNA here is from genome assembly GCA_947459935.1 of Actinomycetota bacterium. Taxonomy (GTDB): domain Bacteria; phylum Actinomycetota; class Actinomycetes; order Nanopelagicales; family Nanopelagicaceae; genus Planktophila. The sequence continues at coordinate 1,311 of CANHFN010000059.1, read as the reverse complement.
GCAGATGTAAGCGTCATGTTGAGGATTGCGATGTTAGCTTCATCAACCATCACATCATAGATAAGCCCAAGGTCTACAACATTGATGCCGAGTTCAGGATCAACAACATCCTTCATCGCCTCAGTTACATCATCAACACTTGTTGCCATCGCTACTCTCCCCCTGTTGTTGTCTTAATTCTAACCGCTGCATCCTTAAACGCCATCCACCCCAAAAGTGCACACTTAATGCGTGCAGGAAACTTTGATACGCCTGCTAATGCCACGGCATCATCTAGGACATCAGGATTACCCTGTTTTGTTCCTTTACTGTGCATGAGTTCAGTGAATTCATCAAGAATTGCATCTGCCTCGGCAAAGCTCTTATTAACCAATAAATCACTTGCTATGGAAACACTCGCCTGCGAAATCGAACAGCCAACCCCATCCCAGGTGATGCTTTTAATGATGCCATCTTCTGCAGTGACATTAAGAGTTACTTCATCCCCACAACTTGGATTGACGTGATGAACCTGAGCACCATAGGTGGCTGATAAGCCCTTATTCAATGGGTGCTTATAGTGATCAAGAATTACTTCCTGATAAAGGCTATCTAATTCCATTATCCAAAGTATTTCTGTGCGCCAAGAATTGCCTCAAATAGGGCATCACAATCAGATTCATCGTTGTATAGGTATAGAGATGCGCGCGTTGTTGCCGGAACGCCAAGTTTTCTGGTTAATGGCCACGCACAATGATGTCCTGTGCGAACTGCCACTCCCTGACTATCAACATACTGACCTAAATCGTGAGGATGGATCTCTCCCACTGTAAATGAAACTGTTCCACCACGAGCATCAAGGCTGGTTGGACCAACTATTTTCAAATCTGGCACTTGTTGTAGTTTCTCAATCAAATACTTTGTTAGTGCTACTTCATGGTTATGAACATCCTGCATTCCAAGAGTAGCTAAGTAATCTAGAGCTGCGCCAAGGCCAACGGCTTGTGCCATGTTTGGTACACCTGCTTCAAACTTTCGAGGCGCGGGTGCCCAGGTTGCACTTGTCATTGTGACGGTTTCGATCATTGAGCCGCCGAATAAAAATGGCGGTAACTCTTCAAGTAAAGAACTCCACATCACACCGACACCTGTTGGACCTAAAGCTTTGTGACCAGAGAACACTAGAAAATCAACACCTAGTTCTGTTACATCTATTGGCATATGTGGTGCTGATTGACAGGCATCAAGTACCACGACAGCGCCGACTTCATGTGCGCGAGCAACTATCTCCTTGAGAGGGTTGATAGTTCCTAAGACATTTGATTGATGGGT
>CANHFN010000058.1 GCA_947459935.1 Actinomycetota bacterium | reverse complement strand
GTTTCTAGTGTTAAGTAGTTCTCAATTTCTGTTATCAAATCAGTGATTTGTCCGCCAGTACGAGCACGCAAGCGACGAAGGTCTTGGGCAAAGGCAACTAGACGTTGATATCCAACTTCACTGAAAGCGCTCTTCTTTGCAGATGCGATTTCATCGAGGGCATCAATGATTGAGCCTGCAAACTGATCATCTGCTTCTAATTGCTCTGGATTACCTGCAGCAATCTTTTTGATGAAGCTCTTGGAATCTGCGTGTAATAGTTTTGCACGCTCACGACTATAGGAACCAAGGGCTGCAATGTCACGTGGCCCTAGATTAACTCGCGGTCCTGTTAGATGGCGCATCAATGATGAACCTGCATCGGGGTCTGTGATGATCTTCATCAGGGTAACTACATCTGCAACTTCCGGAATATGAATTAATCCCCCGATGCCGATTACTTCAACAGGCAATCCTTGTTCGCGCAAAGCGCTTTCGATTGAAGGGATCTGACTACGCTTTCGGACTAAGACAGCAAAAGTCTTCTTCTCTTCTGGATTCCAGAGCGCTTTGAAGTATTCAGCGATCGCTTGTGACTCTGTTTCAATAGTTTCATAGATACCATAGGCAAGTTCACCTGCCTCTGCATCATCGCGTGCTTCAAGTTCGACAACTTGTTGTCCACCATCAGCTTTGATTTGAGCACTGATTGCATTTGCTGCAGCAAGAATAATTTTGTCATTGCGGAAAGTCGTTGGAAGTGAAAATTGCTCCACTCCTGTTTGCCCTTGCGCCTTTGGAAAGTACTTGTCGAATGAGGCCATAGTGCCGGCAGAGGCGCCGCGCCAAGTGTAAATAGCCTGCGATGGGTCTCCCACAGCCATAACAGGGTGGCCTGCCCCATAGAGAGCAGACAACATACGCACCTGTGATTGAGAAGTATCTTGATATTCATCCAGTAAAACAACGGTGTACTTACCACGCTCTAAGGTGCCGACATCTTCAAAATTTTGTGCAATATCTGCAGCTAGCGACATCTGATCATCAAAAGACAATTCCCCGGCAGCCTTGCGCCGCTCCATAAATGCTTCGACCATTGGCAACAGGCCATTTCGTTGGCGCATAGCACGTGCAACAGCTCGCGTATCTTCATTAGTACTGCCAGCAAGTAGTTCTAACTTGCCCAGCATCTCGTTGCCGATTGCTTCGATGTCTGCAGCTTTGACTTGATGTTCTAGCATTAGCTTTGAAAGGCCGAGTAAGTCTTTAATCACAGTACCAACAGCGCTGTCATTGCGATATGAATCATCAGACCAGTTGCGCACAACATCAGATGCAATCTGCCAGATCGCCGCCTCGCCCAGTGGATCAGCATCGGCATCAATTCCATAACGGATTGCGTGCTCACTCAATAACTTGCCGGCGTAAGAATGATAAGTCGTCACCGCAGTGCTAGTTGAAGTGATGTGCTTGAATTCTGGTAATTGCGACAATTGACGCAGACGCTTTCGTATTCGAACAGAGAGTTCACCAGCTGCCTTGCGGGTAAAAGTTAGACCTAAAATCTGATCCGGTGTTGCAAAACCATTAGCAACTAAATACAACACACGGTTGCTCATAGTCTCTGTTTTACCTGAACCAGCACCTGCGATAACGACAGCAGGTTCTAAACCACTGCTAATAATTGCTGACTGATGCGAGGTAATCGGCTTGATCTGGGAACCAAACTTTGGATGAGCCTGCAACTTTTTGATGATGTCTTCAGGTGTGTACTTCGCGCTCATTCGTTCACCGCCCGTCCATCGCTTTGAACAGGGCAGGATTTCCTTACTGGGCAGCCTTTACAGCGCTTATTCACGGTGGCAAAGAATGTCGCTGCCCCCATACCTTCACCGATTGTCTCGATGGTGGCTTTTGTCTCTTCCAGATCAATTGCATATTGCGGGCGAATTGAAGGACCAGCGCTATCTGTGCCCAAATACACCAGTTCTGCTCCTGATGACTTTGTGCCGGCAGCAAACCCGCCTTCGGCAACTCCTAGTTGATAACTAGCAAGCTGCAGATTCTTTTTTGCATCCTCTTTGCTAATTGCAGTGATACCTGTCTTGAAGTCAATAACAAATAGCGAACCATCGGCTTCTACTTCCAGCCGATCTACTGTTCCAATAATTCGGGCTCGACCTAATTTAACGTCAAATTTAAGTTCTGCCGCCTTAATCTCCCGCTTAGTCTCCTTGTGATACTCCACAAACTTTTCAAGCATGGTCACTGCCGATTCAAGATGTGAGGCGCTGACCCAACCACTTTCTGGATCAATCAACTTCCATGAGCTTTTAAGGTTTTCAATTAACTGCTCATGTGTCGTTTCAGGCTCGACAACCATCTTTGCGGCAAAGGCGTGAATGGCAGAACCCAAAACTTGCGCGGTGCTATCGCCATCTGATCCACCATTATTTTGTAGAAACCATTTCACGCCACATTCCAGAAAGCTTTCAGCCCCTGATGGGGAAACTATTACTTCTTTGTCTGAATCAATAACAGGTGCATCAGTACTTAAGGGCACGGAACCAATCCAGCTCGTCGGATTTGCAAGATGTATTCCCTCTGTACTCATGGCCTTCAACAATGCCGCGGCCTCTTGTGCCTTTGGTCCATTTAGCTGTGCACGAAGTTCAGCAACTAGAGCAGGAACTGTGATTGGGCGAGGAACATCGGTCAGGACCGGCTCTTCACCATTAGCTGCGCTCAACATGACTTCAATGTCTTCAAAGAATTGTGACGGCTCTTCATCTTCGCGCTGAACGGCAGTGATGAAAAGTGATTGCTGGGCGCGGGTTAGAGCCACATGAAACAAGCGTTTTTCATCCTGGAGCAGGCCGTTGGCTGCAATCACATCTAACTGGTCTCTTGGTGTTTCTGGGTTTCGCTGACGCTCCACTAATCGCTCAGCACCTAAGAGTGAAGAACGCTGCTTTAGGTTAGGCCAGGTTCCTTCTTGCAAACCTGCAACTGCCACCAAATCCCACTGGCGACCCTTTGCACTGTGCACGGTAAGGATCTCTACAAAATCTGGGCGCACTCCCTTTGCAGTAATCACATCACCCGCAATGTCCTCATGTGCTACCTCATTGATAAATGCAGCAGGTCCTGACAATGGAAAACGTTCAGAATAACGAGCAGCAGATTCAAATAGCTGCATCATTGCATCTAGGTCTCGATCGGCTGCCGCTCCGCGAATTCCAGGACGTAGTGCTTGATTGCGCCAAGTAACAGAGAGTTTCTGATTATCACTTGTTTTGGCGTTATCCCAAATAAACCACAAAAGATCATCAGCTAAGGCAGACTTATTTCGCGCAATTGCTTTTGCGCCTTTCAACAACTCATGGACTCGCATCACACTGTCAGCACCTTCAATAAACAACTCACCGTCATTGATTGCATCTAGCAATAGCTGCGTGCCTGAGCGATCATCACCCTCAGGGCGAGCTGTAATCATGGCTCGGCGAATGCGACGTAAAGAAATTGAATCAGCGCCTCCAAATTCAGAAAGGAGTAAGCGCTCTGCGGTATCTAGGTTGAGTGGTTGCGCACCAATTGCTACCCGCGCCAACAACAAAAATGGAGTAATTGCGGGATTGCCTGCCAGGGCTTGCAACTCTGAAGCCACAGGAATACCAACCTGTGAAAATGCACGGCGCAGCGCAGCTGCTTGAACGCCTGGAGATCGCAAGATAACTGCCATATCGCTATAGGAAACACCTTGACGCAAATGAGCACTTCGGAATTGATGGGCGATAAAAGCCGCTTCTTCTGCGCCAGATCTGAAGCGATGAACCCCAATAAAACCGCTATTTTCCACAGCACTTGAGCGCTTGCGGGTTACCGGAGATCCTGGAAATTTCTGCACATATTTATGGCCAACCTCAAAGATTGCTTTTGCATTGCGATAGACATGACCTAAAACAACTTCCTTTGCGCGATAGGGGTCAAGGGCTGCAGGTAATCCATCAGGATCTGCTCCACGGAATCGACCAACTGCGCTATCTGCATCTGCGCAGATGATTACATCTTTATCTGCAAGCAGTGAGAGTAGTTCGCGTTGCGCGGGATCACTTTCCTGAAACTCATCAACCATGATTGTTGTGAAACGTGTGCGTAGTTCATCGAGCAAATCTGGGTTATTGCGTAAGTGAATCGATGCACGTGATACAAGTTCAGATGGATCAATGCGAAGCTTTGCATCCTGTGCGCTTATCTCGCGCATCACCATTGAATTCAAATATCTCTTCCAAAATGCAGCAGCTGGCTCCCAATACTTTTCACCCTCTTGTTGTCCCAGTCGTGCCAACTCATCTGCATCAATGCCACGTTCTGAAGCGCGCAGTATCAAATCACGCAGTTCCCGGGCAAAGCCATTAGTTGCCAAAGCTTTATGTAAATCTTCTGGCCATTCTTTGAAGCCATCCTCGATATCACCTTGCAATAATTCGCGGATGTAACTTTCTTGTTCAGGGCCACTGAGCAAAATTGGTTCAGGATCTCCCTTTGCTTTCATCTTCAAAATCGAAAAAGCCAAGGAATGAAATGTTCTAGCCAAAGGTTCAAACATGGTCTTTGTGGTGCGCAGTGCAATCGCATCACGTAACTCTGATGCTCTCTCTCGACCATAGGTCAGCAGCAAAATTGAATCTGGGTTTTGTCCATCTTGAATTCGGGCAAGTGCTGCTTCGATCAAAACAGTCGTCTTACCTGTGCCTGGTCCGCCCTGCACGACAATGGGGCAACCGCGATGAGTAACAACTGCCTGCTGTTCTGGATCTAAAGCACCAGGGGCAGCCTGAAGTACCTGTCTCACAAGGTTGAAGGGCTGCTTACTCACAGTGAGCATCTTGCCTCAGAGAGGTGACAAATTGAGCCAGAACATGAAAAAGGCCCGGGTTAAGTGATTAACACGGGCCATTTCCTTTTCAATTAATTAGCGTTCAGGTTTGCCTTCTTCGCGCGAGATGTAGCACGAGCGCGCTCATCACCGTTGAGAACTACCTTACGGATACGAACAACGGCAGGTGTTACCTCCACGCACTCATCTTCGCGACAGAATTCAAGAGCACCTTCCATGTTGAGCTTCTTAGGCGGAATCAAACGCTCTGATTCATCTGTGCCTGAAGCACGCATGTTTGTCAGCTTCTTTTCACGAACACAGTTAACGTCCATGTCATCGTTACGAGAGTTCTCGCCAATAACCATACCTTCATACACTTCATCGCCTGGCTCTACGAAAATAGTTCCGCGATCTTGTGTGCCATAGAGCGCGTATGAAGTGACTGTTCCCATGCGGTCTGAAACAAGTGATCCAGTTGCACGGGTACGAATATCTCCGAACCAAGGCTCGTAACCGTCAAATACGTGGTGGAGTAAACCAGTTCCGCGAGTTTCAGTTAAGAACTCAGTTCTAAAACCAATAAGTCCACGTGATGGAACCTTGTAATCAAGACGGATCCAACCGGTTCCATGATTAACCATCTGCTCCATGCGACCCTTACGAAGAGCCATCAACTGAGTAAGAACACCTAAGTAATCTTCAGGTGCATCAATTGTTAGACGCTCCATCGGTTCGTTAAGTTTTCCATCAATCATCTTGGTAACAACCTGTGGCTTACCAACTGTGAGTTCGAAGCTTTCGCGCTTCATGATTTCAACGAGAACAGCGAGCTGAAGTTCGCCACGTCCCTGAACTTCCCATGTATCTGGGCGTTCGGTGTTGAGAACACG
>CANHFN010000057.1 GCA_947459935.1 Actinomycetota bacterium | reverse complement strand
AGATGGCTTTGGTTTATCCGATACCCGCGGGGCGCTTCGTCGTCACTTCAATGTTGATGCTGAATCCATCGCAATTGCCGTGTTGCAGCAACTATGTAATCAAGGTGATATCAAGCAAAGCATTGTCACAAAGGCAATGGATAAGTATCGTATTCACGATGTCTCAGCTGCAGATGCTGGCAATACAGAAGGCTCAGGTTGATCTCTAGAATTCCAATCTCAGATATCTCCCCCGTTGTTTACTTCGGGGGAGAATTTGTTCCTGTCAAAGCAATTGCAGGAGAGAGCATTTCTGTTAGCGCAACTATCACTATTGAGGGCCATGAAACATTAAGTGCTGAAGTGTGTTTGTTTAATTCCAAGAACAAGATGGTTGATTGCCAGCCTCTCATTGAAAAATCCCCTGGCACTGATCGTTACGAAGGCAGTTTCACAGTACCGACCGAAGGCAATTTCCACTTCGTGGTTAAAGCAACAAGTACTTCTCAATATCGCACTGTGACAGGTGAATCAGATGAATACCCTGTCCGCGCAGATAGAGATAGAGCTTTAGTTGGTGCTTGGTATGAATTCTTTCCACGTAGTGAAGGTGCAGTAAGAAATGCTGATGGTTCAGTAACTTCTGGAACATTTGCCACAGCAACTAAGCGCTTACCTGGTGTTGCTGCTATGGGTTTTGATATTTTATACCTACCCCCAGTACATCCAATTGGAATTTCTCACCGCAAGGGAAAAAACAACACTCTTGAAGCTAAAGAGGATGACTGCGGAGTGCCATGGGCAATTGGTAATGCCGATGGCGGTCACGATGCGATTAATCCGGCACTTGGAACCATGAAAGATTTTGAAGAGTTTGTGAAAGCTGCTGGCAAGCAAGGACTTGAAATTGCTATGGATCTTGCTTTGCAAACTTCACCTGACCATCCTTGGGTGAAAAGCAATCCAGAATGGTTTAACAAGCGAGCTGATGGAACCATTGCATACGCCGAGAATCCACCCAAGAAGTATCAGGATATTTATCCCATCAACTTTGATGATGACTATGAAGGTATTCGTGATGAAGTACTCCGAATAATTCGTTTCTGGGTTTCAAAGGGAGTCAAGATCTTCAGAGTTGATAACCCACACACTAAGCCAGTCCACTTCTGGCAAGACTTGCTTGCAATAGTTAATGAGGAATCTCCGGATGTTGTTTTCCTAGCTGAGGCATTTACTCGCCCGGCCATGATGCACGCACTTGGTAAGGCAGGATTTCATCAGTCATACACATACTTCACCTGGCGCACCAGCAAGTGGGAGCTCACTGAATATGCCAAAGAAGTTTCACAAAAAACTAGTGCATTCTTTAGACCTAACTTTTGGGTGAACACACCTGATATCAATCCATTCCATCTGCAAAGTGGAAATCCTGCGATGTTTGCCTTACGCGCAGTACTTGCTTCGACTTTGACCCCTTCCTGGGGAATGTATGCGGGATATGAACTCTATGAACACCGTGCCTTTAAAGAAGGCGGCGAAGAGTATTTGGATTCTGAAAAGTACGAGATCAAAGTGCGTGACTGGGAAGGAGCGATCAAGAAGGGTCTTTCACTTGCTCCTTACATCGCTCAACTCAACGCAATCCGAAAAGCCCACCCTACTTTGCGGCGATTACGCAACCTTGTCTTCCATACAACCGATTCAGATGCAGTTATTGCATATTCAAAACGTGAAGGCAAAGATTTAATTCTGGTGGTTGTTAACTTAGATCCAAACTTTGCCCAAGGTACTACGGTGCATTGGAATATGGATGCTCTAGGTCTTCCTGCTCAAGATTTCGAAGTTAAGGACTTGTTAGATGGTTCTTCAATGACCTGGAATCCACATACATATGTTTCATTAAACCCCACACGTCCAGTGGGCAAAGTGGCACATATCGTGCAAGTGAAGATCTAGAAATGGGAATTTTCTCAAGGTTTCTTGGAAAAGATAAAAATAGCGAGTTAGCTGCGGCATCATTTCTAAATCCCCACTCTTCACTTGGTGAATTAGACCTCTACTTAATCGGGGAAGGTCGCCACGAACAACTCTGGAAAGCCCTCGGTGCTCAAGTAAAGCGTGATGAGACAGGAGCATTGCTAGGCACTGCTTTTTCCGTGTGGGCGCCTAACGCCCAAGCTGTTTCCTTAATTGGAGACCATAACTACTGGGATCGCAACACACATCAGATGTTTCGCAATGGCACTTCAGGAATCTGGGAGATTTTCGTTGCAGATGTTTCGGCTGGTACAAAATACAAGTTCGCTGTCTGCGGAATTGATGGTCGATGGGTTGATCATGCAGATCCAATGGCTCGTGCAACTGAAATTCCACCATTGACTGCATCTGTGGTTGAAGAGTCAACTTATTCTTGGAATGACCAAGCCTGGATTCAAAAGCGTGCAGAGTTTCAATCGTGGCGATCTGCGGTATCAGTGTATGAAGTTCATCTCGGTTCTTGGAAACTAGGATTAAGTTATAGAGAATTAGCAGTTGAATTAGTTGACTACATCAAGCAGCAAGGCTTTACTCACGTGGAGTTCTTACCGGTCACTGAACATCCTTACGGACCATCATGGGGATATCAAGTCACCTCCTTCTTCGCACCCACTTCACGTTTTGGTTCACCTGATGAATTCAAATTTTTAGTTAATGCCCTGCATAATGCTGGAATTGGCGTCATCCTGGATTGGGTTCCTGCGCACTTTCCCAAAGATGAATGGGCGCTGGCAAAATTTGATGGCACCGCTTTGTATGAGCATGCAGATCCGCGCTTAGGCGAACACCCTGACTGGGGCACCCTCATTTTTAACTTTGGTCGAAATGAGGTTCGTAACTTTTTAGTGGCAAGTGCTTTGTATTGGCTGACCGAATATCACATCGATGGATTGCGCGTAGATGCCGTTGCGTCCATGTTGTATCTAGATTATTCACGCGAAGACGGCCAATGGCTTCCAAACATCAATGGAGGCCGTGAGAATCTGGAAGCGGTAAAGCTATTACAGGAAGCCACCTCTACCGCCTATAAGACCCACCCTGGAATCATGATGATCGCCGAAGAATCAACTGCTTGGTCCGGTGTTACCGGAGATACATCTAATGGCGGGCTTGGATTTGGCTTTAAGTGGAACATGGGCTGGATGCATGACACTTTGCAGTATTTGCAACATGAACCAATTCACAGAGTCTTTCACCATAATGAGTTAACTTTTTCAATTCTCTATGCATGGAGTGAGAATTTCATGTTGCCGCTGAGCCACGACGAAGTTGTGCATGGCAAGGGTCAGCTTGTAAATAAGTTTCCAGGTGATCGTTGGCAAAAAGTTGCCACATTACGTGCTTTGTATGGCTTCATGTGGGCTCATCCCGGCAAGAAGTTGATTTTCATGGGAAGTGAATTTGCCCAAAATGATGAGTGGAGCGAAAGTGCAGGATTGCAGTGGCACTTAACGGAGTATGCAGAACATCAAGGAGTCCAAAAGGTAGTTGCTGATCTGAACTCACTCTATAAGCAAACCGCAGCGCTCTGGGAAAAAGATACTAACCCCGAAGGATTTAGTTGGTTATTAAATAACGATGGCGCTGCAAATGTAGTCGCCTTTACGCGCTGGGATGATCACGGTTCACCACTTGTAAGTGTTACGAATTTTTCACCAGTGCCACATGAAAGTTATCAACTTCCATTCCCAACGTCCGGCACTTGGACAGAAATGCTCAATACAGATGATTCTGCGTATGGAGGAAGTGGAGTGAGAAATGACCAGGTAGTGGTCAGCGAATCACAAATTGCAACTGTGCGTATTCCACCTCTTGCAACTGTCTGGTTTAAGCGCTCTTAAAAATCTTTGAAAAATAAGGCACGAGTAGCAACATAATCCCAGGAATACATAGGGCAATTGATAAAGATGTTGCCTGAGCGGTCCAAGCAATAACCCAACGCATGACAAAAACCAAGCAAATGTTGATTACCCCGATTTGTCCTATCACTACGCTGGCTGGGAAACGTGATCTGGAGTTAGCTGCATTCATCATGCTGGGACCAAGGAAGGAAGAGCCAATGCCTGCAATCGTGAAGGAAATCGAGAGAATAACGATGGTCAGGGTGTGATTCTTTGTGCCCAGTGCACTTACCGCCGCTATGCCTGCAAGAAATGAAATACCTGAAGTTAAAGATGCAACCCGAGTCAGATGTTGCATCGAATAACGGGGTAATAAACGATGGAAGTTTAGCCGTCCAATAATCATCGTGAGCGTGAAAAGTATAAATGGCAGTGTGTGGATTCCGCTAAGAATTCCCATGTCTTCTTTTAGGAAAATTGCTGACCAATCTCCCACTGCAAACTCCAACATGATCGCACAGAGCAATCCACCAGAGACCAGAATGTCAAAATTGAAACCCTTGAAAGTCTCGCTCAACTTTAAATCTGACTCTGGATTTTCATTTGGCTTGAGTAGGTTTGGAGACATGCTGTTAATTGTCTTCAACATGATTGCAAGGCAAAAAATCGAAAGCACTGTGATATGTATTTCAAGCGATACTAGATCAACCAGAATACCTGCGATGACGGAGGTGATGAGAGCTCCTGAGCTCCAGTAGCCACTCAGTAACGTAATGACTTGTTTTTTGTTTCTATCTTGAAAGTTAAATCCCTGTGAGTTAATAGAAATGTGAAATGCAGAGATTCCTGCACCTTGAAGCATCATGAAAACCAAAAAGATGAGTGACGATGTGGTGTGGCTCAATACGATGATGCTTAGAGAAAAAACCACCGTTGATATCTGCATCATAAGTCGGGCGCCATATTTGTGGACGAGATGCCCAACTGTTAAAAGCGCAAAAGCATTGCCAATGGCTCCCAAACTAATGAGTGAACCGAATTCACCATTAGATAGGCCCAGATGCGCTTTTACCTCGGGAAATCTGGGGACCCAACTCATGATCGAGAGGCCAAAGAGGAAGAAAATTACCTTAAGACCATTGAGCTCTTTTTCCTGGGTCAGCATCAGAAAAGCGCGCTGGCTAACTCTTTGCGGGCTGCGGTTAGGCGTGGGTCTGATGGATCAACCAAGGCAAACAAATTAAGTAGGTGGTTTTTAATCTTAGTGCGATCATCGCCAGCACTGGCCCTAACGGCAGTAAGTAGACGGGTAAAGGCTGCCTCAACTCCCCCATTTACTATTTCTACATCCGCGGCCTTCATTTGCAAATCAATATTTGCTGGCTCAGCCGCAGATTCCGCAACTACAGCGTTTAGATCTAAGCCCTCTGTTCGTATCAATAGCTGAGTTTGTGCAAGGCCAAGTTTTGCTAAATTTTCAGCAGGTTTTCTTGCTAGCCACTTTTTATAGGCTACTTCAGCTGCGATGTAATCACCAGATTCAAGTGCCTCCATTGCTTCCAACTCTTCAGGCTCAATCTGTTCAACAGGTGCTTGCCCAATTCCCTGCTCAGATGCCAGAGTCAAAACTTTATCTATGACCATTTTGACTTGCGCTTCAGGATAGGACTGTTCAAAAAGTGGAACCATCTGCTCTGCAATTATCGCAACTGCAAATGGTACGGATTTAGTCTGAAATGCTTGAGCAACTTCTGGATTTGCATCCACATCAACGCGAGCAAGTGAAAATGCCACCTTGTAATCGTTTTCTAGTTTTCCAAGAGTTTTGACCATCTCGATAGATTCAGGACTGCGAGGGCTCCACATTAAAATAATGACTGGCCGAACTAGCGACAATGGCAAAATCTCAGT
>CANHFN010000056.1 GCA_947459935.1 Actinomycetota bacterium | reverse complement strand
CAATTAGCAGGTCTTGCTGGATATCGCACAGGTGGAACAATTCACATCGTCATCAACAACCAAGTTGGCTTTACAACTTCACCTCATGCATCAAGAACCTCTGTTTATTCAACAGACTTTGCAAAGATTACACAGGCACCGGTATTCCACGTTAATGGCGATGATCCAGAAGCATGTGTTCGGGTTGCACGTTTAGCATTCGAATATCGTCAAGAATTTAACAAGGATGTTGTCATCGACATGGTTTGCTATCGCCGCCGTGGTCATAACGAAGGTGACGAACCAAGCTTTACACAGCCTTTGATGTACAAGATGATCGATGCAAAACGCTCAACGCGTACTTTGTATACCGAAGCACTTGTTGGCCGTGGGGATTTAACACCAGAAGAAGCAGATGAGATTGCCCGTGATTATCAGGCTCAGTTGGAATCAATCTTTGCTGCTGTCAATAACATTGAGCCAGAGCATGATGCAAACTTCAAAGCTCCGGTTGCGCCAGAGCCAGAAGCAATTAGTACTGCAATCTCTGAATCTGTTGCTCGTGAAATTGCCGCAACACAATTAGCAGTTCCTGAAGGATTTAGCGTTCATCCTAAGTTGACTCCACAACTTGCAAAGCGAGTTGAGTCTCTCAATGATGGATCAATCGACTGGTCTACTGGTGAGATGTTGGCATTTGGTTCACTTCTTAAAGAAGGTCACCCAATTCGCCTTGCTGGACAAGATGCACGCCGCGGAACTTTCTCTAACCGTCACGCTGTAATCATTGATAAAGAAAATGGCAATGAGTGGACACCACTTCGTGGTCTTATCAGCGATGAAAATCAATTCTTCGCCATCGATTCATCACTGAGCGAATACGCTGCTATGGGCTTTGAATATGGCTATAGCCTGGAGCGCGAAGAGGCACTTGTGCTGTGGGAGGGCCAGTTTGGTGATTTCGCCAACGGTGCTCAAACAATTATTGATGAATTCGTTTCATCTGCCCTTCAAAAGTGGGGTGAGCGATCATCAGTTGTTCTACTTCTTCCACATGGTTATGAAGGACAAGGACCAGATCACTCTTCTGCACGTATTGAGCGCTACCTGCAACTATGTGCAGAGCAGAACATGACAGTTGCCCAGCCTGCAAGCCCAGCAAATTACTTCCACTTGCTACGTTGGCACGCAAAGAATCCTGCGCGCAGACCTCTCGTTGTCTTCACACCAAAGTCAATGCTTCGCCTAAAGGCTGCAGCTTCAAAACTAAGTGACTTCACATCTGGTTTCTTCCAGGAAGTTATTGGTGATGACTCAGTTCAAAATGCTTCACGCGTTATTTTCTGTTCAGGAAAGATTTATCATGATCTTGTAGCAGAGCGTGCAAAACTGGGAGAGACCGGAACAGCAATTGTTCGAGTTGAACTGTTGTATCCATTACCTGTTGATGAAATGGTTGCTGAAGCTAACAAGCATCCAAATGCAAACTTGCTATGGGTTCAAGATGAACCTGCTAACCAAGGCCCATGGTCACATATTGCACTTCGCACATCAGAGGCACATGGTGGACATGGCTTCGGTAGTCGCACATTGCGTCGAGTTTCTCGTCGTGCCACCGCATCTCCTGCAACTGGAAGTCATCACTTGCATGAAGACGAGCAAAAAGCGTTGTTGCTCGAAGCCTTTACGCGCTAGAAATAATGCAAAGGGAGGTATATCCCAGTGACAAATATTTCCATTATTGGAGATGAAGGCGAGCCAGTTCTATACGCTTCAATGACCTCAGAGGGCAATCTCTTTTTCCAGTTTGAGCTTTACGGCCGCAATGAAAACGAAGGTGATTACGAGTTCAACTACACAGTTGAGCCAGAAGAGTTCCCAAAGATTGCTCATAAATTTGGGCTAAACCCTGAAGATCCAATCTTGACAGTGGTGCAGCAAATAACGGATATGGGTAAAGGAGAAGAGCTCTCGCGAGCACTTTCAGAGGATGCGATCAAAAGAAAACTTTGGTCCTGGCTCAGTACTCCTTAGAACTAGCAGCCTTATTGTTACCATGGAGCCTCTAGAAGTTTTGAGGAGTCACGTTTTATGAATTTTTCAAGGAGAGTCCTTGCCTATGCCCTTGTACTAACTATCGGGGTGGTATCTCTCTCTGGCTGTTCGGCCATTTCTGAATATGAAAACGTGGCACCTTTAGCTACTTCAGTTCAAACTAATTCTGTAGATCAATACATAGGAACTGTCACTGGATATGGTGTTGATACACAAGGCTATGGTGGAGATAATCAAAACACTGTTTATGTTGACAACAAAAGAGTTGATTTGGACTTGATATGGCCATATTCAGCGGGCTGTATGGAAAGAGAACTTCTACAAGTTAAAGCATTCTCTTCGGCCAGAGAGGCTCTTGAAAGAACGCTTCCAATCGGCCAGAGAGTTTTAGTTGTCTTAAGCAATTATGAAAACGGTGAGTTGGTTGGGGATGGAAATAAAGGGTTTATTCACATACTGGAAAAGGGCGATGCGCTTAAAATTAGCCCACCTGCCGACTCAGTAAATGAGAGATTGATCTTGACAGGATATTGGGTGCCACACGGCATGGGTATTGAATTTGATGCCTATGACTTTAACGCACGATATGTAAGTTCTAATCCCGAGTACTTAACACAGACTCAGGAGAGATATCTTCCGCATTTATTCGAGGCTGGGAACAAGGCTCGCACTGCACAAGTAGGAGCGTTACCTATTTGTTCTATATTGGCTTTTGACTATGAAATTGATTCCTTTTACGACGGTGTTTCATTTTCTAGAAACGATGAGGAAAAGAATCGTTTATGGTGGATCGAGCGGAATAAGCCGGTGTATTGCCGAGATGGTGACGGCGATGGAATTTGTTTTGAAGACTGAAATTAATAGGTAAATCGAGTCTCAAACTGAGTTGTGTAGGGACCTTGAAATCCCCGCACACCTTTTTGGCAACTCTCGCCGTACCCAAAATTAATCTCCCGAGTTTCACCCGGGCCAAGTTTGTATATTGTCCCGTAGAAGGAATCAAAACTTTCGCGTTCCCCATTTGCTAGGTTAACCTCGATGCCGGCGGTTAGAGTGAGTTCAGTGATGTTGCGGACGGTTGCCTTGAGACTGATGAGTTCAGATCCCTTATCGCAAACTACTTTTATTGCACTCCATTCAAATGCATCCAGGAGATTCAAAGTTTGTAACTTTGTTTGACTTGGAATTGTGAAAGCTGTTGTTGGCTCACCAATTACCTGTCCAGCTTTGCACCCCTGCGCACCTTCTAGGGAAATAACGGTCGTGCTACCCGGGGCAAGATCCAAGAAAACCCCTGAAAGCGGGATTATGTATTTTTCATATGTAGTAACGGGGATTTCAGCGCGTCCAGAAATGGGAGTGTTTCCTGAATTTTTGACTTCCAATGTTCCTGAAATATCACTGCCTGCGCAATCAATAGTAACTGCACCATAACTCACACTAATGACTGGAGAAATCGTTGGACTTGGATTGGCAGAACCATTATTAGATTGATCAGAAGAGAGAGCATTATCTTTACTGCTAAATATGTTAAAACGATCAATGCTTGACACGCCAGCAATCGAGGTGACCCATGGAATTTGAATAAAGAGAGTTAGTAAGAGAAGAACGCAGAGATTAAGAATTGTATTTTTACTTCGGCTGAAGAGATAAAGTCCAAGCAAAATAGGCCAAGCTACTATGTAGGAAGGTATGCGTAGAGCTAGATTTAATTGACTAAATCTTCCCCAACTCGCTTCCAATTGTTGTAGCAATCTCGTCCACATAGTGGTTAAGAGTATATGGTGGCCAGTCTGGTCAAGGTAATTACCGAACAAGATCTAGAAAAGAAAGTTGAACGATTACTCAATATTTAGTCTGGCAAGCTTTTCATGGCTATGACGTTACGAAACTGGTTCAATCTTTCCAGTCATCTAATGGCTCACTCACGTAATGCATTGGCGCACCACCCAATTCCCTGTGGGTAATCACTTCTTTACCCTCGATGTTCAGTTTGGTACCCCCAGGAATGGAAACGCATCGGCCTCTCTTCGCATTCTCTTTAAAAGCCAAATCAGATTCAGTTAAATAAACATTCTTGGAACAGCTGATACAGAATCGCTGTGACTCAATTCCATCAATCTTGAGAAGTTCATCCCACTGCTTTGAGCATTCAAAAGCCAAAACAGATTCAATTTCTCGAGGACGGCGGGTTACACCTCGCTTTATAGCTGCCATAATCTTTCGCATATTTCAAGAATAAGACCCTATCCTTTCGAGAGTCAATGAATTAGATGGTCAAAAAATTGCGCTAATGCCGTATGCAGTAATGGGTAGCGTTTTAGGGAAGTATTGGAAATTCAGAAAAACATGTCGGACTTAGTGGGTCTGTTAACAGGACTTTAAATGGTTTTGAAGGACTCGAACTCCTCGACCCAGCGACTAAGAGCGTGTTAGGTGTTGTGAGCTTATGCTCAAAGCCACCGAGTAGCCCTTCTTTTACTCGCTTTTACTCGCTCCCTAAGTCACCGTGCTCTTCCAACTGTTCTTCAAAGGAAATACTAACTAGCAAAAGTCAGATATTCAGTCCGATTACAGGGCATAATTAAGCATATGAGTTTAAAGGAAGTAATTTTCAAAGGACGATTCGTAATCGGCTTAATAGTTGGAATGGTTTTAACTGGAAGTGTTGCATATTCTGCAAATCTTTTTAATACTCCTGAAACTGGTTATCTGCTTTGCGTTAATCAAAAAACGAAAGTTGTAACTTATCCCGCAACACAGAAGTGTCCTTCAGGCACAAGTAGATTGATCCTCGGAGCTCAAGGACCGCAAGGGATTCAGGGAGAAAAAGGTGAGTTAGGCCCGCAAGGAATTCAAGGATTCAAAGGAGAGACTGGACCACAAGGAGAAACTGGAGCCACAGGATCGCAGGGTATTAAGGGAGATACGGGTCCTCAGGGCCCACAAGGACCTCAAGTCAATTTGCGAGCCGTCACTCTTAACTATGTAGTGCGCCTTCCAATTACTTTTATTGATGATAATCAAAATGGAATAACAAATATTCAATTAGCTCCAGGAGCAAATTGCTCGCCTGGGGTGGTTGGTGCGCGAATTGAAGGGGTTATTGAAGCGACAAGTCGGACGACAGGATTTACAACCTTTAATTGCAGCGCTACGGTTTATGTTCCTTGAGCTAAAGTCCACATGACCCCATGAATTGCTTTCTGACTGGAAGCACCAACTGAGTAAGAATCAGCGCGCTCTACCCCTCTTGTACCGAAACAGCACCAGGCCAACAACCTCATTTGCTGGTATCCAACCCCAGCTACGTGAATCAGTACTTTCTTCATTCTCGCCTTGGACCCAGAAGTTTCCTGCATGGAACTTTTGTACTCGTTTAATAAGAAAGATCCCTGGGCGTTCTTCTCGCTCGATAACTACAACCTTGCTGACAAGGGAGTTTCCAACCGCCTCTAAACCTGGCGCAGAATCTAGCCAACTCACAAATAGCCAGTCACCTTCTCGGTATGCGGGAAGCATGGAGCCGCCTGCAACCTTAACTGTGCCAAATTTGCTCATGGGCGGTAGTCTCGCACCATAAGCACTGCAATTCCATTACATCAAGAAGTGCTTAATAGGGGAGAAGAAAATGTTTGCACCAAAGACAACTGTCTACGCACACTGTGATCTTCCATGTGGAGTTTACGATCCAGCGCAGGCAAAGATTGAAGCGCTATCTGTAAAGGCATGCATGGAAAAGTACGCAGCTAATACAGATGCAGATTT
>CANHFN010000055.1 GCA_947459935.1 Actinomycetota bacterium | reverse complement strand
GCATTTCAGTATGGATTTATCGAAGCTCGCATCAAGATGCCTGCAGGTAGTGGAAACCATCCTGCCTTCTGGATGCTTGGTGACAATATAAATCAGGTGGGTTGGCCTTATTCAGGCGAGATGGACATTACTGAAATCCACAGCAATGAACCAACAACAACGACATCTGCAACACATTATTCAACAGTTAACTCACCCAACACATGTTGTGTCAATCATCAATACAAAGTTGCAGCACTTGGAGTTGGGGCTGACACATCAGCCGGTTATCACACCTACGCTGTTGCCTGGATGCCTAACTCAATTTCTTATTATGTTGATAATCGTTTGATCTCAACTACAACGCCATCAAACCTAGGCGGCCTGTGGGTGTTTAACAGTAAGTTCTTCTTGATTCTAAACAACGCAGTTAATGCTGGATTTAGTGGTTCATGGCAAAACTTACAATCATCAACAATGAGCATTGACTGGGTGCGAAGCTACCAAGTCAATGGACATGGAGAAGTCTTTACCCCATAAAAAATCCCGGCACCCATATGGGCACCGGGATTTCTTATCAGTAAGTTTTACTTCTTCTTATAACCAGCTGGGCACTTTGGATTAACCGCAGTTACCTTCTTGGTTGTCTTGCCCTTTACGCAGGTAATAGTTGTTGCCTTAACAACAGGCTTTGGTGCTGCATAGATATCAAATGTCACTAGATCAACATCTGCATCCTTGTCACCGTAGCCAGGAATGATTGCCTTAAACGTTCCATAGAGGCGAACCTTTGGAGCTGGTGTGGTTGGGGTAGCTGGCTTGGCTTCAGTACCAGTTGTGTCAGTGTTCTTGATGATGAAAGTTACTTCACCCATCGCATTTGTTGTCCCCTTCAAATCAGCACCAGATGCTGAATCTGAAGTAGGAGCACCAATCTTGGTGCTTCCAAACAACCAATTAGCCTTTGAAAGACTGTAAGGAGCGTTCACTTGCAGGGTTACTTCCTTATTTGCAAGCGGCTTAGTGCCATCCGATGTAACAAGATACTTAAGTGTCAAAGTCGTGCCTGCTGCGATGTATGTGTAATAAGCGCGAGTCTTTGCTGAATACCACTGTGCGATATCGCCAGTTGTGTCAATACTGTTTGATGGACCAAATGCTGGTGACACTAAACGCATTGATGGCAATGAAGCAGGTGTTGTAACAGTTGGTGTTGGAGTTGGAGTAGCTGTCGGTGTTGCAGTAACAGTTGGTGTGGCTGTAGGTGTTGGAGTTGGGGTTGCACCAATAGTTGTTGCGGCTGACTTTGTAATATCAAAAGTCAAAAGATCTGTTATTTGCTGCATGTCAGTTAAGCCATCAATAATCAGCTTCATGTTTCCGTAGACACGACCAGTTGTGGCACGTGGTTGAGTTTCTGAAGCCGGAATTGCCATTGCAGAATCAACTGTGTTTGTGTTCTTGATTGTGAATGAAACTTTTCCAGAGGCATCTGTTTTTCCAGGAACTAATAATCCGTACCCAGTTGCTGAATCTTGTGAAGCACCAACGGCCTTACCGTCTACTTCCCAGGTTGCCTTTGATCCACTGTAAGGAGCATTGACCATAAATGAAACAGCCTTATCAGCTGCTGGTGTTGTTCCATCAGTAGTTACCAAATAGGTAATTGTGATTGTTGATCCAGCGCCAACGTATTTGAAGAAGCTGCGGCCGCCTGCTGCGTAGTACTGACCTAGACCATCAGATGCAAAAGTTTCATTTGCAGCGTTAAAGTCAGGTGACACATAGCGGATTGTTGGTAGACCAGCTGCTTGAGATGAGCTTTGCCCAATAAGCCCACCAGCGAGCAGGAGCGAAAGCATTGCAACCCCGCTTACTAACTTGCGTGTAATCGATATCTGCTTCATTTCCTGCTCCTTTTCCTAGTGGATTAACCTCTAAATACTTTTCCAACTCCATTAACAGAGTAGAAACGTATGTAATCAACATGCAATTGCGCTTGATTGAGCATTGGATCGATGTACTCACCAGCATATGTGCCGCCCATGGCTAAGTTCAAGATTAAAAAGAACTTCTGGTTATAGACCCAGCCACGTGTTCCAGTATCTGCTGATGAGTAGGTGCCCGTGACTCTGCCATCGACAATAAATGTCAGTGAATTCTTTTTCCATTCAATTGCATAGGTGTGATAACCGTTAGACAAAGAGTCATAACTCAAAAATGCTGCGCCCAATCCAGATCCTTGCGGAGTTGTTGGGCCATGAATTGCAGAGGTTGAGCGATCTGGGATGTCACCACGAAACTCCATGATGTCGATTTCGCCGCACTCAGGCCATGGGACACCGTCTAATAAATCTCCACCTAACATCCAAAATGCTGGCCAGGTGCCAACACCTTGTGGCATTTTGATACGCGCTTCAATGCGGCCGTATTGGAATGAAAGATTGCGGGCAGTTTTCATGCGAGCACTTGTAAATTGACATTCAGAGCAGCGGTTAAGGATGTCTTCGGTGCCAGGTACTTCACCTACTTGCTCTGCGTACTCATTAGAAATTCTGTTGGCGGTAATGACCAAACGGCCTGCGCCATCCATGGAGGCGTTGGCAGCTTTGTCGGTATAGAACTGGCGTTCAGAATTTCCCCAGCCGCCGCCACCGATCTCGCGGGTCCATGTCTTTGATGATGGGAGCGTTCCCTTTTTCCCGTTGAACTCATCTGACCACAAGAGCTTTAGCGTTTTCTTCGTGGCAGCATCTGCGACGGGATTGACCATCAAGGTCAGAGCGACAGCGATCGCAACAAAAAGACTGGTTGGTGCCAGGATCACTTTTTTAGTGGCCATCAGCGGGCTCCCCTCGTTATCAAACTTTAACCCAATTACCCTTGTGCCAAATAGCATTAAAGGCTTAAATAGCGTACCTTGAAACCGCTTTCATGGAAACCCCCAAAGGCGAGAGTTTTCCTGAGAGTTTCAAGGTTTCACTGATGGCTTGCCGGATGTCAGGTCTGTTAAAGGGAAGGTTTCACACATGAAAAAATCAGCGACCAGAAATGCGTTTCTTGGTGCATTCGTTGCGATGGCCGTTTCATTAGGTGTGCTCTCAGCACCTGCTAAGGCAGCCGAGCAAATCACTTTAACTATTTGGACCTTTGGCGAAGTTATTCAGCCAGGTCTACAACGTGAATACCAGAAGCTTCACCCTGAAATTAAAATCATCCCAATTAAAAACGATGTTGATCCACTGCACCAGAAGACAATTCTTTCCTGTCAAACAGGTGGACCAGCAGACATCATCGCCTTTGAAGTTCCTTACTCAGGATACTGGCGCACAGGAAACCGCCCAAGCTGTTTCCAAGATTTGCGACAGATGAAGACTTCAGGCATTAACGCTTCAGCTGGTGTTGCAGCTGGACTATCAGCAAATGACATTAAAAAGAATTACCTTCCATGGCGCTGGGAACAAGGCGTTGCATTTAATGACAACGTCATTGGTATCCCAACAGATGTCGGTGGATTGCAAGTTGCATACCGTACAGACTTGTTTAAGAAGGCTGGACTACCAACTGATCGCGTAGCGGTTAGCAAGTTGTGGCCAACATGGGATGCATTTATTGCAACCGGTAAGAAATATGTTTCAAAGTTAACACCTGCAGAAAAGAAAGCAGGAAAGGGATTCATTGACGATGCTGGATCAATCTATGCAGCTGTTATGAACCAAGGAACTGTTAAGTATTACCAACCAGATGGAACTGATGGCGGAAAGCTTGTTTACAAGACAAACCCTCAGATCAAGAAGGCTTGGGATACAACAGTTAAAGCACTTGATGCAGGTATTGGCGCTCGCCTAGGCCAGTTCACATCTGACTGGAATATCGGTATGAATAAGGGCGCAATGGCAACCATCCTTGCTCCTGCCTGGATGCTTGATTACATCAAGAAGCAAGCACCAGACACAAAGGGCAAGTGGGATATTGCTGATCTTCCAGTAGGTGGCGGAAACCAAGGTGGAACAGAACTTGGTATTCCTAGCTACTCAAAGAACAAGCAAGCTGCTTATGACTTCCTAACATGGTACTTAGCACCAGAACAACAGTTAAAGGTTTTCAAGACTTATGGTCTCTTCCCTTCAACTTCAGTTCTCTACGATGATGCTGCACTACTTGATTACAAAGATGAGTTCTTCAGCAACGCCCCAATCGGTGCGATTTATACAAAGGGTGTCTTGAAGTTGAAGCCAATCTTTGAAGGAGAGCTACAACGCAAGATTGACTCAACATTCGGTGCAGGACTTGGCCGTGTGGCATCTAAGAAAATGACATCTGCAAAATCGTATGCACTTGTTATTTCTGACATCGATAAACTCTTTAAGAATTAAAGTATTTATCTGATGACAACTATTAAGGACGGTAAGGGGCGCCAAAAGGCGCCTCTTACTCCTTGGAAGCAAAAAAGCACAAAAGCAAAGAAGCCGCTTCCAGGTGTGGGATCAATGGATGGTCGCTGGGGATACCCGGCGATTGCTCCATTTTTCCTGATCTTCTTAATATTTGGTGTTGCACCTGTTGTCTATTCGATCTACATCGCATTTTTTAAATGGGATCCACTGGGTGAATCTGAATTTAATGGCATTAACAATTTCATTTTCTTATTTCAAGATTCAGATTTTTGGTTAGCTCTTAGAAATACTTTTAGTATCTGGGCGTTATCAACCTTTCCTCAGATGATGATTGCGATCAGCCTTGCTGCAATCCTTCGAAATAAGCGTCTAAAGGGAAAATCATTTTGGCGCACCATTCTTTTGGTACCAAACATCACTTCAGTCATTGCAATCACGATTGTTTTCCAACAGCTCTTTGGGCGTGAATACGGCTTAATTAACAGCGTATTGGGCTTAATCCCAGGTGTTGAAAACATTGACTTCATTGAAGGGGTAATCCCAAGCCACATCCAAATCGCCACAATGATCACTTGGCGCTGGGTTGGCTATAACACTCTGATTTTCTTGGCTTCCATGTTGGCAATTCCAGATGAGCTCTATGAGTCCGCATCAGTTGATGGCGCTACCAAGTGGCAGCAGTTTAAGTATGTGACTCTCCCGTCATTGAAAAACACCATTACCTTCGTATTAATCGTTGGCACAATCGGTGGACTTCAAGTATTTGCTGAGCCACAACAGTTAGCTGCAGATGGTGGATCTACCAAGCAGTTCTTAACTTTGACTCTATTCCTATACAACCAAGCCTTCTTGAACAACAAGTATGGCTATGCAGCAGCTATCGGTATAGCAATTACATTTATTGTTTTGATTATTTCGGCGATTAACTTCGTGATCACTCGCAAAATCTCAGGTGAGGGCAGCCGATGAAGCGCAATATTCCGAAGTGGCAGAAGACTTCAAAGCTTCATTACTTAATGCTGGTATTGATTACATTCCTTTCCATATTCCCTTTCTATTGGATGTTTATTGTTTCATCTAATACTGATGCTGAAATTTCGAAATCACCACCTTCACTTGTTCCAGGACCTCGCTTCTTGGAAGTTGCTAACAAGGTTTTAACTGCTGAAGGTGTTTATTTCACTCAAGCGTTAATTAACACCTTCATCGTTGGTGTGGCAATTGCGGTTGCGCAAGTGATTTTCTCTGCAATCGCCGGTTTTGCTTTTGCAAAGTTACACTTCAGAGGACGTCAGTTCTCAATCCTTTTTGTTGTCGCAACAATGATGCTTCCAAGTCAGCTGGGAATTGTGCCGCTGTTCATTATGGCCAACAGGTTGAATCTGGTGAACACCTTGTATGCGCTCATAGTCCCAGCGTTAGTTACTGCTTTTGGTGTGTTTTGGATGCGCCAGATCATTGATGCCCAGGTCCCCAATGAAATTCTG
>CANHFN010000054.1 GCA_947459935.1 Actinomycetota bacterium | reverse complement strand
GACATCTCCATCTAATCCTTCTGAAGTTCTAGAGATTCCAACATCAATGACAACAGCGCCTTCTTTTATCATTTCAGCTTTCAAGAAATGTGACTGTCCGATTGCTGCAACAACAATGTCAGCATTTCTTGTGTGACGTAATAAATCTTTTGTACCGGTGTGGGTCAGTGTGACCGTAGCATTTTCTTTTTTACGGGTAAGTAAAAGCCCCAGTGGACGTCCAACTGTTAATCCACGCCCAATAACAGTTATCTCTGCTCCATTAGTAGAAATCTTGTAGTGATCAAGCAACGCCACAATTGCACGTGGTGTGCAAGGCAATGGTGCGTCATATCCTGCAACCAAACGCCCAAGATTTAAAGGATGTAAACCATCTGCATCTTTTTCAGGATCGATAGCCTCTAAAACTTTTTGAGTGCTCATCCCATGCGGTAACGGCAACTGAACAATGTAGCCAGTACATTCCTTCGATGAATTCAAATCTTCAATGGCGGCAAGCACATCTCTCTCGGTTGCACTTGCTGGCAGATCAACTCGTATTGAATTGATTCCAACTTCTTGGCAGTCGCGATGTTTTCCTCCAACGTATGAAAGAGAACCGGGGTCATCACCCACTAGAACGGTCCCAAGGCCAGGTGTGATTCCCTTTTGCTTTAATGCGAGTACACGAATAGAGAGCTCGGCTTTAATCGCTGTTGCAAGTGCCTTGCCATCTAGTATCTGTGCGCTCATGAGTGAAGCCTATCTATTGAACTATGCGTGAGAGAAATGCCTCGTGCCGGTGAAAAACATCGCTATTCCAGCAGCCTGGGCCGCTGCGATTACCTCTTCATCTCGCACACTTCCACCAGGTTGCACAACGGCCATAACGCCTGCATCTATCAAAATCTGTAATCCATCTGCAAATGGAAAAAATGCATCACTTGCAGCAACCGAGCCTTTAACGCGATCACCTGCGCGTGAAACTGCAAGACGAGCTGAATCAACACGATTGACCTGTCCCATGCCAATTCCAACTGAAGCGGTGCCCTTTGCGAGCAAGATCGCGTTGCTCTTTACTGAGCGCACGCTGCGCCAAGCAAACTCAAGATCCTTCATCGTCTGCATGTCTACTGCTTCGCCACTTACTTGCTTCCAATGTGTCGGTGAATCACCTTCGGCATCAATTAAATCTGTTGATTGCAGAAGCACTCCCCCAGATACTGGTCGAAGTTCTAATGTATTTATAGATGTTACTTCGCATTTCAAAATACGAATCGACGGTTTCTTCATAAGTAGTTCAAGAGCATCAGCTTCGTAACCTGGCGCAATGATTACTTCTGTGAAGATCTTTGATAATGGCTCTGCCATTGCAAGATCAACTGTGCGATTTGCTGCTACTACTCCACCAAACGCTGATACCGGATCACACTCATGTGCATGCTGATATGCAACTGCAACTCCTAGTTCACATACAGCAACTCCACAAGGATTAGCATGCTTCATGATTGCAACAGCAGGATCGCGATGATCCAATACTGCACGCCACGCTGCTTCTGCATCCGTGTAGTTGTTAAACGACATTTCTTTGCCATGTAGTTGCTGCGCACCAACAATCCCCGCAGGTCCACCTGAATAGATCGCGGCAGCTTGATGTGGGTTCTCTCCATATCGCAGAGAGTTTTCTTTGTGCCATATCTGCCCAAACCAATCAGGCAATTCCTGGCCAGCTGATTTACCTAGCCAGTTCGCAATTGCTAAATCGTATTCAGCCGTTGTTCTAAAAACTTCTAATGCCAATTGACGACGCTCTAATTCTGTAAAGCCACCAGACTTAATTGCATCTAGAAGTTGGTCATATTGAGAAGTTTGGCAAATAACAGCCACAGAGCCATGGTTTTTGGCAGCTCCACGAAGCATTGATGGACCGCCAATATCGATTTGTTCTATACATTCTTCAAAGTTGGCACCTGATGCAAGCGTGGCTGCAAATGGATATAAGTTGATAACCACAAGATCAAATGGTGCGATATCTAGATCAGCGATTGCAGCTAAGTGCTCTGGATTGCTTTGATCCGCCAGAATTCCGCCATGAATGCGCGGATGCAGAGTCTTTACTCGCCCACCCATAATTTCAGGAAAATCTGTATAGGCACTGACTTCAGTAACGGCAATCCCAGCTTCAGCTAGATTCTTGGCAGTCGAACCTGTAGATAAAATCTCAACTCCAGCAAAACTAAGAGCCTTACCTAATTCAATGAGGCGATCTTTGTCATAGACGCTGACTAAAGCGCGGCGAATTTGTTTCTTCATCGAGAGATACTCTCCAGTGTTGGGGTAATCAAAGCGATGGTCGCAACAATGAGACCGCGTTCTACTTTCTTAATTCTCTCATGAAGAGTTGCTTCATCATCTCCAGGCAACACCGGAACTTCCATCTGAGTAATGATCGGCCCCGTATCTACGCCCGCATCAACCCAATGAACTGTTGTTCCCGTGATTGTGACCCCCGCCGCCAAAGCATCACGAACAGCGTGGGCACCTGGAAACTCTGGAAGCAATGCTGGATGACTATTTATAGTTGGAAAGTAACTTACGAATTCAGCAGACAGAATTTTCATGAAACCTGCACTGACGACTAAATCTGGCTGATACTTCTTCACCTGATCAAAGAGCTCTTTGTCCCATTCCGGGCGATCACCCTT
Source organism: Actinomycetota bacterium (assembly GCA_947459935.1). GTDB lineage: Bacteria > Actinomycetota > Actinomycetes > Nanopelagicales > Nanopelagicaceae > Planktophila. Next base: position 3,230 of record CANHFN010000054.1, on the reverse strand, counting down.
TAATTCAACTATTGAGGTATTAATGTTCGCCTGCTTGGCTCTTTCTAAGACCTGCGCATCTGCTTTATCTGAAACTACTGCAACAACTTGAATATCTAGATCTGAGGCATCCAAAATCGCCTGAGCAAGAGAACCTGTGCCAGAGGCAAGGATTACAACGCGCTTTCTCATGTTCGCTTAAAAAATCTCGGTAAATACAGCGCTAAAGCAGCACCGGCCGCTAACTCTGCAGCTATGGCTAGTGTGAACTTCCAAGTCGAAACTCCCACTGCCGACATAGTCTCTGTGATCAACGCACCGCTTGCTGAATATCCAACAAAAGCTGCAATCAGAATTGCGACAATCAAACTTTGATGTAAAACCCTCAGGTTAAGGGCAACTGTCCAACTAGCAAGGAGTGCACCTGCAAAGATAATAAAGGCGATACCAATTAATGCGATTGTTGATTTGCCTTGAGGTAGCGCGCCTAACAGAGGCATTGCGGGAAGTGTATTTAAGCGAAATGAAAGCGGCGACACTAATGTGCCTGATCCAACAGCAAATCCAACTCCAGAAAAATACGCAAGAGTGCCAACTACCGCGTTGGGCAAATACAAAATATTAAGCAAGAGCAAAAGAAGGCCTCCGAAGATGCCGGGTTGTAAAGCAATAGTTAGATTCTCGACCATTGAAATATTCAGAAGAAGGCATATGCCAAGAATGATTGATGATGCACCTAAGAGTAAGGCGATGATGCGAGAGCCAAATAGAAATCCTTGACCCAAAGCAACTTTGCGCCCAACGGTAGCGCCAACTAAAAGAGTAAATGGCAAAACGTAAATGAGTGCGAAATACCAAACTGGTTTTACCGTCTCAGTCTTTGAAAAAAGTGACGCCAAAAGAGCAAACACGGTGTAACAGATAGCAAAAATGACTCGAGCAGGACCAGACAAAGAAGAATCATTGTCTAGCCGTTCAATAGTGCGCGCTATGCCATTGCGTATTGCAAGTACTGGAAAGATGAGAGCACCCAGTGGAAGATATGAAAGATAACCATTTAAGCCAGAAGGCGGTAGTGCTAATGAAAAAGGAATCTGGTGAGCACCAATCCAGATCCACAACGCAGCCCGTAAAGGATCTCCTGTATTGCCTGTTGCGCTACCTGCAGTAGCCCAAGCAAGAAGAGCAATAAATGATGTGGGAAGTAGAAGCCACGCAACGCTACGCAGGACCTGGGGCAATGCTGCTCCAAGTACCCGCGTGATCATTGCTATCGACCCAGTATTGCGCGTAACAAACGCGCGGTTTCACTAGGTGTTTGGCCAACCTTAACTCCAGCTGCTTCCAATGCATCTTTCTTTGCTTGTGCAGTTCCTGAAGATCCAGAAACGATTGCGCCTGCGTGACCCATAGTTTTACCTTCTGGAGCAGTGAAACCTGCAACATAACCAACAACCGGCTTTGTTACATGCTCAGAGATAAACGCTGCAGCACGTTCTTCAGCATCTCCACCGATTTCACCAATCATCACAATTGCTGTTGTATCTGGATCATCTTGAAATGCACGCAAGCAATCAATATGTGTTGTTCCAATAACTGGATCTCCACCAATTCCAACTGCCGTGCTAAATCCAATGTCTCGGAGTTCATACATCATTTGATAAGTAAGGGTTCCAGACTTTGACACTAATCCAATAGGACCTGATCCTGTGATATCTGCAGGAATAATTCCAACATTTGATTTTCCTGGACTAATCAATCCTGGGCAGTTAGGTCCGATTATCTGCGTTGTTCCCTTTGTTTGCGAGTATGCATAGAAACTTGCAGAATCATGAACTGGAATACCTTCTGTGATCACAACAACTAGTGGCATCGTTGCATCAATAGCATCAATTACTGCAGCTTTTGCAAACTTCGGCGGAACGAAAACCACAGAAACATTGGCACCTGTTGCGCTCATTGCTTCGGCAACTGTGTTGAATACAGGCAGTTGGTGTCCGTCGATATCGACAACCTGTCCACCTTTGCCTGGAGTAACCCCGCCAACAATCTTTGTGCCAGAAGCCAACATACGGCGGGTGTGCTTGGTTCCTTCAGAACCTGTCATTCCCTGAACAATTACCTTGCTTGCATCATTGATAAAGATAGACATTACTTCGCCGCCAATTCTGCAGCGCGATTTGCTGCTCCATCCATAGTGTCTGCCTGCTCCACCAATGGGTGGGCAGCCTTAGCCAATATTGCACGGCCTTCGACAACGTTATTTCCATCGAGGCGAACAACAATTGGCTTTGTCGCCTTAGGACCAAGCAATTCAAGGGCTTGCACGATTCCGTTTGCAACAGCATCGCATGCGGTGATTCCACCAAAGACATTAACGAAAACGCTCTTCACGTCAGCATCTCCCAGAATGATCGAAAGGCCATCAGCCATGATCTGCGCTGATGCACCGCCGCCAATATCTAAGAAGTTAGCTGGGCGAACTCCGCCATGTTTTTCTCCAGCGTAAGCAACAACATCAAGGGTGCTCATCACAAGTCCTGCACCATTACCAATGATTCCAACTTGTCCATCAAGCTTTACATAATTAAGGCCCTTTTCTTTTGCAGCTGCCTCTAAAGGATTTTCTGCATCTTGGTCAACTAGTCCTTGGTGTTCTGGCTGACGGAAATCAGCGTTGTCATCAAGGGTTACCTTGCCATCTAAAGCAATGATTTTTCCATCATTTGTTTTTACCAATGGATTAACTTCAACAAGAGTCGCATCTTCACCCTGGAATACATCCCATAATTTCAATAATACATTTGCAACCTGATCTGCAACATCAACAGGAAATGCTGCAGCTGCAACAATCTCTTTTGCTTTAGCTCGCGAAATTCCATCGACTGCAGATACCGGAATCTTTGCAAGTTTTTCAGGAGCGGTATGTGCAACCTCTTCAATATCCATTCCACCTGAAACAGATGCCATCACAAGAAAGGTGCGGTTTGATCGGTCTAGCAAGATTGATAAGTAGTACTCAGCTTCAATAGGTGCTGCTGCAGCGATCATTACAGTGCGAACAGTGTGACCCTTGATATCCATGCCAAGGATTGCGCCAGCTTTTTCACGTGCATCTTGTGGGTTTTCAGCAAGCTTTACGCCGCCTGCTTTTCCACGGCCGCCAACTTTTACCTGTGCCTTTACGACTACCTTGCCACCAATATCGGTTGCAGCCTTTTCTGCTTCATCTGCTGTTGTTGCAATTGCTG
>CANHFN010000053.1 GCA_947459935.1 Actinomycetota bacterium | reverse complement strand
TGTTGACACAGCAAAGCAACGCCATGTGCATGTGCCTATGTTGGATACTCAATGACAAGCACGCTTGTTCACAACATTGGTCAATTAGTGACCAATGATCCCCAACATGATGGAACAAAACTAGGGGTAATTCAAAACGCTGCACTGCTCATTGAAGATGGTGTTATTGCTTGGGCAGGTCCTGATTCAGATGCACCAACTCATCACATTAAGCATCGAGTAGATGCCATGGGCCGGGCAGTTATTCCAGGTTTTGTAGACAGCCACACCCACATGATCTTTGCTGGAGATCGCAGTCAAGAGTTTCGGGCACGCATGCTGGGTGAGAGTTATAGCGCTGGCGGCATTGCCCACACTGTTCAGAAAACACGAGAAGCAAGCAATGAGGTGCTGCGCGCTAACGCCCAATCACTCTTAAATGAGGCTTATTCCAGCGGCACGACAACCATTGAAATCAAGTCTGGCTATGGCTTAAGCGTTGAGGATGAGCGCAGATCACTTGAAATTGCGCACTCCTTCACTGATGAAACCACATTTCTCGGTGCTCATGTTGTGCCAGTGGAGTATAAAAAGAATCCTAAAGATTATGTTGATCTCGTTACTGGACCAATGCTGGATGCAGTTCTTCCCTTTTCAAAGTGGATAGATGTCTTTTGTGACAAAGGTGCTTTTTCAGTCGATGATGCCCGCACAATCTTAAAAGCAGGCATGGCTAAAGGTTTATTGCCACGCATACATGCCAATCAACTCCAAGAAGGTCAAGGGGTTCGTTTAGGGGTTGAACTTGATGCTGCATCGGTGGATCATGTTTCGCATCTGAGCGAGAGAGATATTCAAGCGCTCTCAACTTCTAAGACTGTAGCAACTCTTTTGCCAGGTGCTGAGTTTTCTACTCGCTCTGCTTATCCGGATGTGCGACCACTGCTTGAGGCCAGCATTACTGTGGCATTGGCATCTGATTGCAACCCAGGTTCTTCGTACACAACCAGCATGCCCTTCATCATCGCAGTTGCTGTTCGCGAAATGCATTTCTCGCCAGAGCAAGCACTGTGGTCAGCAACGATGGGTGGGGCAAAAGCACTACGTCGTGATGACATCGGGCACCTCTTTGAAGGCGCACGTGCTAACTTTTCTATTCTTAATGCAGATTCATATATTCACCTGGCATATCGTCCAGGTGTTCAATTAGTAGAACAGGTGTGGCGAGATGGCCTCCAAATCAAATAAGACCGTAACGCTCTCAACATCTGGCACAACTTTTGCCGATGTGATTGATGTGGCACGCCATGGTGCACACGTTGAACTCTCAGCAGCTGCAATTGATGCCATGAATGCATCTAGAAAATACATTGAAAGCTATGCCGCAGGAGGAGATCCTGTGTATGGGGTTTCAACTGGATTTGGCGCTCTTGCTAATCGCCATATTGATGTTGCAGATCGCGCTCAACTACAAAAATCACTCATTCGCTCTCATGCTGCAGGTGTTGGACCAGCTATTGAGCGTGAAGTAGTGCGGGCATTGATGTTTTTGCGCCTTCGGACCATGGCATCTGGTCGCACTGGTGTGCGGGTGGCACTTGCCCAGTCCTACGTTGATTTCTTAAACAAGGGAATTACGCCGGTAGTTCCAGAGTTTGGTTCCTTAGGTTGTAGTGGGGATTTAGCTCCACTGTCACATTGCGCACTTGCTTTGATGGGTGAAGGTCGCGTACATGATGCCAATGGTGTTGAGATGGAAACATTGCAAGCTCTTAATGCTGCTGGCATTAAACCTATAGAACTAGAAGCAAAAGAAGGTCTGGCACTTATCAATGGCACCGATGGAATGCTGGGCATGTTGATCATGGCCTGTGCTGATCTGGAACAACTGTGCATGGTTGCAGATATAACAACTGCGATGAGTATTGAGGGATTACTAGGAACAGATCGAGTATTTGCACCAGATCTGCATGCTCCACTTCGACCACAAATCGGACAAGCCATCAGTGCTGCAAATATCTATGCCCTACTTCAAGGGTCAGGAATTGTTGCATCACATCGCGAAAATGATTCACGCGTGCAAGATGCATATTCATTGCGTTGTGCCCCACAGGTTGCAGGAGCTGTTCGTGACACGATTGCTTATGCTTCAACAATTGCTGCTCGAGAATTAGCAAGTTCAATTGACAACCCAGTGGTATTACCTGATGGTCGTGTGGAATCAAATGGAAACTTCCATGGAGCACCAGTTGGTTATGTTTTGGATTTCCTGGCGATTGCAGCAACTGATTTAGGTTCTATTGCTGAACGCCGGACAGATAGAGCACTTGATCAACACCGCTCTGCTGGTCTGCCACCATTCTTGGCCCATGATCCAGGTGTTGATTCTGGCCTCATGATCGCTCAATACACTCAGGCTGGGCTTGTTAGTGAAAACAAACGTCTTTCAACTCCAGCAAGTGTTGATTCAATTCCTTCCTCAGCAATGCAGGAGGATCACGTTTCGATGGGTTGGTCAGCTGCACGCAAACTACGTAAAGTCGTTGATAATTTAGCTCGCATCCTGGCAATTGAGCTAGTAACTGCAGCCAGAGCAATTGAATTTCGCACTGGCTTAACGCCAGCACCGGCAACTGCCCGCGTGGTCAAAGAGTTGCGCGCCGTAGTTGGGGGAGTCGGACCAGATCGTTTCCTATCACCTGAATTAGAAGCGGCAACAGCGCTGGTTAACTCAGGAGCAGTCGTTGCTGCGGCAAAGGAAGTTGTTAAGCAACTTATCTAGAGGCAAGTCCAGCAGCTGCTTCAAGAACAAGGAGTGCAGCCAAGCGCACTGTTCGCTGATCATCTGCGTCAATTGAAGCATCGATCTCGGTTATATCTAACGCTCTGACTCTTTTATCTGAAGCGATGAGTCTGACTCCATGACGTAATTCATCTGCTGAGATTCCACCGGGTAGTGAGGCAGGACAGGCAGGTGCCACAGATCGATCGCACACATCAACATCTACATCTACATAAATTTCTCGACCACCCAGGCCAGCAACATCGAGTGCTTGGCTAATGACCTCGGACATAGTTGCAGATCGCATGTGTGCGCGTGTAATCACAGTAACTCCATGCTCTTTAGCTCGATCGGCGTACTCTGCACTATTAGCAAAATCTGCAATACCTATTTGAACTATGTTCTTTCCAGGCAAACCAGCCTGAATGAGTCGCCAAATCGGAGATCCATTTGATTCACCATCACGTAAATCATGATGTGCATCAAAGGTAATTACCCCTACGTTTTGAAGATCCTTCCATAAGCCTCTAGCAAGTGAGTAGGTAATTGAATTATCGCCACCAAGTGCAACTAGTAACTTATGTTTCTTAAGTAAATCAGCAGCGAAACTAGCAACACGTTCTTCTCCCTCCACAAAGTCGGGAGATTCGATATCGCCTAAATCTGTCATTGAAATTGTGCGCAGATCAGAGTTTATTGATTCAGCAAATGTTGAGTATCTGGAGAGGGCTTCTCGCACGGCAGCCGGTGTTAAGTGGGCAGAGGTAGCTGAAAGAGAGGTTTTATGAGCCGGGATACCTAATAAAGCGAAATCAGCATTGCTCGTACCGTTATCAAAAAGTGTATGTGCGCGAGGCCATTTCTCGTCTTTAGATAATCCCTGAACAGCCATGAGCCAATCCTAAGGCTCAAGGGTAAGAAGCGGAATGACTTCCTCCAGAAAAAGAGAATATTCCGGAATTCAAAAGAGTTTATCTTGAAGGTCCACAAAGTATTTATCTATAATTGCGTTATGGCTGATAAGAAAGTTACTGGTCCTGCTTCATATTTTCCTTCAATCGAGAAGAAACATGGAAAGCCGATTGAGCATTGGATGAAGGAACTCAAGAAGGTTGCAAAGCTTGCGCATATGGAACAAGTCGCACATCTGAAAGAGAACTTTGAAATGGGCCATGGTCATGCGAACGCGATCGTCGCTGTATTTCGACAAAAGAACGGCTTATAGAGCAGCTGTTCGAAAAACTTCTACTTAAGTAGTAGTTCCTTCATTTTGGAAATCTCTAATTCTTGTGCATTAATGATGGAAGCAGCCAAATCTGCAACCTCTTTATTTTCTGAGTTCACAACCGCTTGAGCCATCGTGATAGCTCCTTCATGATGCTTAATCATCCCTTGCAGAAAAAGTCGGTCGAATTCTGCTCCTTGTGCTGTGCGAAGGGCTGCTAACTCATCCTCGCTCAACATTCCATCCATCTGGTGGCCAGCATGTGTTGATGCCTTAACCCCATCCCAACTCTTCATCAATTCAATTTCAGGTGCTTGAGCATCTTTTATTTGCTGTGCCAGGAGAAGGACATCGGGGTTTGTGGTGTTGAGTAGAGCAATTTCTGACATTTCTATTGCTTGTTCGTGGTGGGGGATCATCTGTTCGGCAAAGGCGATGTCTTCGGTGCTGTATTTGGAATTGGAAGGCGAGGAAGTTGCACACCCTGAGAGCAGAAGTGCGGCAATAAAAATTAGAGACAGTCTTTTCATTTACTCACCTTTACTAGAAATTAACCGAGAGTCGCTATGCCGCGGCTTACTTTAATAGGTACTCGCGCAAGCCCAGTTGTTGCAGGACCCAATACTAAATCACCATCTGGCTCAAATTCAGAGAGATGAGCACTACACACCCAACCATTCTCATTGCGCGTCACCGTAACTCCTTGATGTGGGCACTTAAGGCTAAATGCCATGTATTTAGAAGTTCCAGTTCGTGCAATTGCTACCGGAACTCCTCTGAGAGTTCCAATTCTTATTGCACCACCGACTTTTGCTAAGGCCGGAACTGCTTTTAGATCTACCGAAAGACGTCCGCCAGAAAGTTTCTTGACGGCAGGATTTGCAGCTGCTGGAACTTCAGCGCCACCCAAAGCTAGAACTGCGCAAGCGCCAGCAAAGAGAGATCGTCGTGTAATTGGCTCCATCAAAATCCTTAACTTAAGAAGTGATTTTTGAGTAAAGAGTTACATCAGTGCTTCCAAATGCGGCTGCATCTGGAAGTGAGTTCTCAGGAAGTCCAAGAATACTTGAAATTGCTGCAGCTATTCCTGGCGCGAGCGACAAGGTTGCACCTGAATACACAGTAGTGCGAAGTTTAGTTTTGCGATCTGAAGTCACCTTAGGCTTTAAGGTTGCCACATTTGTAATCGTTAGCACAGTCATACTCTTGTTCTCAGCCTGTGGAATTGTCGCCGTTACAGCACCAGTCTTAAGATTTATCACTGGGTTACGCAGCTGTAGGTAAGAGTTATTGGCAGTATTGAAAAAGACAATATTGCTTCCCAGATGTTGCACGCCAGATTTGTTTGCCGTCACTGGAATGTGGAAAACATACTGTCCATTGGCAGATGCTACTGAGTCACCGATGATCGATGATGTCGCACCGCCTTGCACATAAAGAAGGACTCCTGCTGCTTCAAGGGTTGATGCTAAGCCAGCGCCAGTTTTCATATGAGTCATACTCTGACCAGGCTTTGCTGAATCTGCTGTTGCTGATGCAACATTTGAAAGCATCAGGATCGAAACAATGCTCATTGCAACTAGATTTCTAAAACGCATCAAGCTCTCCTTTGATAGTTGGAGCAAATTTAAGGCACGGCGCTATGAATCTCTTGTTGAAAACCTGTAATTCTGAGCGTGGATGAAGATTCACAGGGAGATTTAAGGTGCTCTGGCGCTCATTTTTCCTTTTTGAGTGGGGCTTATTGTTGCCCCAAGAGAACCTAAATTGCCCCTGAGGCAATTTCGGGAAACCGAATCAGTTGTTCAAAAAAAGAATAATGACAGCTGCTTTTTCCAACAATCTTTGGAACAACAACCTAGACATCCGGTGATTGCGCTAAGTATGCTCGCTATCTCAATGAATTGATGGGGGATCAAAAGTGGCTAATTTTCTGAGTGAAGCACGTGAAATCCAAAGTGATTTAGCCACCATTCGTAGGCACATTCATCAAGAACCGGAAATTGGATTGGATCTAC
>CANHFN010000052.1 GCA_947459935.1 Actinomycetota bacterium | reverse complement strand
GTGATGTTTTGTATTTCATTTGTTGTGGTCACCGTGAAGGCACGTATTGCTTCCCTAGATCCACGTTTAGAGCAAGCGGCGATGGATCTCTATGCCAATGAGTTTGCAACATTCCGACGGGTGACTTTGCCGTTAGTGGCACCTGGTATCGCAGGTGCTGCGCTTCTTGCATTTAGCTTGTCATTTGATGATTTCATCATTACAAACTTTAATTCAGGAACCTTGAAAACTTTCCCGGAGTTTGTGTACACATCTGCAGCCCGTGGAATTCCTGCACAAGCAAATGTGATTGGTTCGGCTATGTTCATCTTGGCACTTGTAATCGTTATTGCAGGACAATTCGTTGGCCGCAGAGTAAAGGTATCTAAGTGACCAATCACGGGAATATGTATGGCCCAAGTTTTACCTTTCTAGGGATCCCAGCATGTGATTTAGAGGATCCATCTAGTTATCAAGGCGCTGATGTAATCATTGTTGGAGCACCGATAGATAGCGGAACTTCTCATAGATCTGGTGCAAAGTTTGGACCACAAGCAATTCGTGGGGGAGATTATCTTCCACACGATGGTTCCAGGCCGCATCTTGCCTTGCGCACAGATGGATTAAAAGATTTGAAAGTTTTGGATGCGGGTGACTTATTGATGCCAGGTGGAGATTTGGTTGCATCACTTTCCGTGCTTCGTGAAGCTACTGAAAAGATTTCCCGGGCAGGGATTATTCCTGTTGTTCTTGGGGGAGATCACTCCATTGCATCGGCAGATGTGGCAGGAATTGCAAATCATCTAGGTCATGGAAAAGTTTCAATGATTCACTTTGATGCACACGCTGATACGGGAGAAGATCAATTCGGAGCATTAGTTGGCCACGGAACACCTATGCGCAACTTGATCGCTAATGGTTATGTTCGTGGGGATCGTTTCTTGCAACTGGGATTGCGCGGATATTGGCCAGAGGATGCAACCCTTAATTGGATGCGCGATCAAGGCATGCGTTCTTATGAAATGACTGAAATTCACCACCGCGGATTAACAGCAGTTCTAGATGAATCCTTTGCAACATTGATTAATGGATGCGATGGTGTTTTTCTCTCGGTAGATATTGATGTTGTTGATCCAGGTATGGCGCCAGGTACTGGAACGCCAGAACCTGGTGGGATGACAAGCCGTGAATTACTTGAAGCGGTCCGACGTATTTGTTTAGAGCTTCCGATAGTTGGGATTGATGTTGTTGAAGTTGCTCCGCCCTTTGATACGGCAGATATCACCGCAATTCTGGCTAATCGCGTCGTTCTTGAAGCGCTTAGTGCAATAGCAAAACGTCGTTCTGGTGGCATTTATTCGCCTACTCAGAACCTTCTCGATCGATAACCACCTATTTCTCAAGATGTCAGCGGTATTGTGCATACTTTGGTGCAACTTCTCAGGGTTAGGTAATTAATGGAAATTCTAGGTATCGTCGCATTTATCGTCGCAATGCTCTTTTCAGTTATGGTCCACGAGTTTGGGCATTACATAACTGCGCGTCGATATGGCATGCGCGTCTCTGAGTTTTTCTTAGGTTTTGGCAAGCGACTTTGGTCCTTTACTAAAGGTGAGACCGAATTTGGAATTAAGGCGATTCCTGCTGGTGGTTATTGCAAAATCGAAGGTATGGCACCTGGTGATGAAATGCCCGTGGGTGAAGAGGATCGTGCTTTTTATAAGGCATCTTCTGGGAAGAAACTCATTGTTCTTGGAGCGGGATCTTTTCTGCACTTTGTTCTTGGCTATCTTTTGTTGTTTGTGTTATTCGCTGGCGTTGGTACAACACAAGTTTTACCTGTAATTGGTGAAGTTGTTCCCAACTCTGCGGCACAGGCAGCCGGCATTCAAGTAGGCGATGAAGTTGTTTCAATCAATGGCGTTAAGGTTTCAGTATGGATTGAAGATGTTGAAAAGATTCGTAATTCTGAAGGCAAAGAGCTAACCCTTGGCTTGATCCGAGACGGTCAAGAGATAACAGTAACTGCCACAGCACGCTTGACCGATGTTGAAGGAACAAAGCGATACTTGCTCGGAATAGTAAATACAGTGGGAGTGCAACGTACTGGTGTAATTGAATCGACTACAAAGGCCTTTACCCTGACCAAAAGTTTTATTACCGAGAGCGTTAAATCATTAATTAGTTTACCGTCAAAGATTCCTGCATTGTGGGGCCAAACAGTCCGTGGTGAAGAACGTGATGCGAACGGACTTGTTGGGGTAGTCGGTGTTGCGCGAGTATCTGGAGAAGCAGTTGGAAGCTCTGCGTTAACTGGTTCTGAGCGATTGGCAACCTTCTTATTAATTGTTGCAAGCCTGAATATCTTTGTGGGTATTTTCAATCTCTTGCCGATTTTGCCATTAGATGGCGGTCATATGGCTGTTGCTATCGCTGATGAAATTCGTGCATTTTATGCTCGCTTGCGCGGACGGGCACGTCCTGCTGCTATCGATGTGACGGTGCTAACCCCAGTAACGTTGGTGGTTTTTGTGATTCTTGCCTGTTTGACTTTGCTACTTTTGGTTGCAGATGTCATTAATCCAGTGACCTTTAACCTTTAATTCGGCGGTTTTCCCCTGCGTAGTGCAGAATAAAGCCATGGTTGATCTCGGAATTCCAAGTGCACCACCTCCAACGTTGCACCCTCGACGCAAAACGCGTCAGCTCAAGGTTGGCTCAGTTGGCGTGGGCAGTGATTCACCGGTTTCCGTTCAATCGATGTGCACAACACTAACCGCAGATGTGAATGCGACATTGCAGCAAATTGCAGAGTTAACCGCATCAGGCTGCCAGATTGTTCGTGTTGCAGTTCCAAGTCAAGATGATGCAGATGCACTGGCGCAAATTGCGAAAAAGTCACAGATTCCAGTTATTGCAGATATTCATTTTCAACCTAAGTATATTTTTGCTGCAATTGATGCTGGATGCGCTGCTGTGCGAGTCAACCCTGGAAACATCAAGCAGTTTGATGACAAAGTGAAAGAGGTAGCAAAAGCTGCTGGTGATGCTGGAATTCCAATTCGAATCGGAGTTAATGCTGGTTCGCTAGATCCGCGCTTGCTTGCTAAGTATGGAAAAGCAACACCAGAGGCATTGGCTGAATCTGCACTATGGGAAGCATCCCTATTTGAAGAACATGGTTTTTCAGATATTAAGATTTCTGTCAAGCATCATGATCCAGTAACAATGGTCAATGCTTATCGAATTCTTGCAGCAAAGTGTGACTATCCATTACACCTAGGTGTTACTGAGGCTGGCCCAATTTTCCAAGGAACAATTAAGTCGGCAACTGCATTTGGAATTTTGTTAGCTGAAGGTATTGGCGACACAATCCGTGTTTCATTGTCAGCACCTCCTGTTGAAGAGGTAAAAGTTGGCATCTCAATTCTTGAATCTCTGAACTTGCGTCAACGTAAACTAGAAATTGTTTCCTGTCCTTCATGTGGGCGTGCGCAAGTTGATGTGTATACCTTGGCTGAAAAGGTGCAGGCTGGTTTGCAAGGAATGACAGTTCCATTGCGTGTGGCTGTTATGGGCTGTGTTGTTAATGGACCAGGAGAAGCGCGTGAGGCAGATCTTGGTGTTGCTTCAGGTAATGGCAAGGGTCAGATATTTGTTAAGGGACAGGTGATTAAAACTGTGCCAGAAGCGCAAATTGTTGAAACTCTTATCGAAGAAGCGATGCGATTAGCAGAAGAAATGGAAGCCGCGGGAGTTGCTTCAGGGCAACCTTCAGTTGATGTTCGATAAGGTTCACCCATGTTGAAAATGTCTACGCTATTTTTGCGTACTCTTCGCGATGACCCAGCAGATGCTGAGGTTGCAAGCCATAAGCTGCTAGTTCGTGCTGGATATGTCCGCCGAATTGCAGCAGGTATTTACTCGTGGTTGCCACTTGGTGTCATCACGCTCAGAAATGTTGAGCGCGTAATTCGCGAGGAAATGGACAAGGCTGGTTTTCAAGAGGTTAATTTTCCTGCACTCCTTCCACGTGAAGCATATGAAACAACTAATCGCTGGGAAGAATACGGCCCATCACTTTTTCGTTTAAAGGATCGCAAAGGTGGGGATTACCTATTAGGCCCAACCCACGAAGAGATGTTTACTTTGATGGTCAAGGGCGAGTATTCATCCTATAAAGATTTGCCGCTCAGTATTTATCAGATTCAAACAAAGTTCCGTGATGAAGCCCGCCCACGCAGCGGAATCATTCGTGGCCGCGAATTTGTAATGAAGGATTCTTACTCATTTGATATTGATGATGCAGGCCTTGAGGTTTCATACCAAAACCATCGTGAGGCTTATGTTAAAACCTTTGATCGTTTAGGGATGAAGTACAACATTGTTAAAGCAGTATCAGGTGCTATGGGTGGATCTAAATCAGAGGAGTTTTTAGCTCCTTGCCCAACAGGTGAAGACACATATGTTTTGTGCCCAAGTTGTGGATTTGCTGCAAATGTTGAAGCCATGGTTACAAAGGTTGAGGCACAGGATTATTCCGATACTCCAGCGCTAGAAGATTTTGATTCACCCAACACCCCAACTATCGATTCCTTAGTTGAGTTGCTCAATGCAAAGTTTGGTGGTGGCTTTACAGGGGCGCACACATTGAAAAATGTCATGTTGATGGCGGATAACAAAGCGGTGTCAGTGCTAGTTCCTGGAGATCGCGAAGTAGATCTCAAGCGTTTTCAAGAAAATCTTGGCGGTATTCATGAACTTCGAGTTTTTGAAGATGCAGACTTTGCAAAGTTCCCTGATCTAGTTAAGGGTTACATCGGACCACAGGATGCTAAGAAATCTGGAATCACTGTTTATGCAGATCCTCGTGTAGCACCTGGAACTTCTTGGGTAACTGGTGCAAATAAAAAGGATCGTCATGCTAGAAATGTTGTTAATGGCCGTGACTTCACGCCGGATGCTTATGTTGAGGCAGCAGAAGTTCGTGCAGGAGATGCTTGCCCAGAGTGTGCAACACCGATTGTGATTGATAGAGCGATCGAAATTGGGCACATCTTCCAACTTGGTCGCAAATACGCAGAGGCACTGGGCCTGACAGTTCTTGATCACAACGGTAAGTCACAAGTTGTGACTATGGGTTCATATGGAATCGGTGTAACTCGTGCTGTTGCAGCAATTGCTGAGCAAACCCATGATGAAATTGGGCTTAATTGGCCAGCAGAGTTAGCCCCAGCCAAGGTGCATATTGTTGCCGCCGGTAAAGATGATCTTTTGTTTGAAACGGCTCTCAAACTAGGAACTGATCTTGAGGCTCAAGGAATTTCGGTCATGCTAGATGATCGACGCGATGCAAGCCCAGGTGTGAAGTTTAAGGATGCTGAGTTGATTGGCAATCCAATAATTGTGGTTGTTGGCAAGGCTCTAGCCGAAGGAAATGTTGAGGTTCGAGTTCGCAAGAGCGGTGAAAAGCAAGAGATTGCTCTTGTTAATGCGGTTTCTTCGATCGCAGAACTTCTTAAGTAATCGTGTTTCACGATTTAACGATTGCAACGGCACTATTTCTTTTGGCGGCATCTTTCTTTGCCGGCTTTATTGATTCAATCGCAGGTGGTGGCGGATTAATCCAGCTGCCAGCACTGCTAATTGGGTTACCAAAATCTGAGACTGCTGAGGTGCTTGGAACCAATAAATTGTCATCAGTATTTGGAACAAGCACTGCTGCAATGTTGTATAGAAAGCAGATTAAGCCCGACCCTAAGGTTTTGATTGCAATGGGAGTACCTGCTTTGCTTGGTTCTGCTGGGGGAGCGATGCTGGCATCAAAGATTCCTACCAGCAGTATGCGACCCATGGTTTTAGTGCTCTTGATTGTTGTTGCAATCTATACCTGGTTTAAGCCGGATCTTGGAAAGTTTGAAAACTTACGTCATCTACCACGACGCAGAGTTCAGATTGCCGCTCTTTCAGGAGTCATCATCGGTTTCTATGATGGAATTTTTGGACCTGGCACCGGCTCCTTCTTGATGT
>CANHFN010000051.1 GCA_947459935.1 Actinomycetota bacterium | reverse complement strand
GTGAAACTTCTTTAGAGGTTGGCGCTCTTGTTGACCAGATGTATGAGCATTGCGCTCCAATTACTATCAACGAAAGAGCTGTTGACACAGTCGGCACAGGTGGGGATGGTGCCCACACAATAAACATTTCAACAACTGCCGCGATCGTTGCGGCAGCTGCTGGGGTCAAAGTGGTTAAACATGGAAACCGTGCAGCATCGTCAAAGTCAGGTTCTGCAGATTTGCTAGAAGCGTTAGGGATAAATGTTAATCTTGATGGAACTGGTGTTGAAAAAACATTCTCAGAACTTGGCATTGGATTTTGTTTTGCGCCAATCTTCCATCCAGCGATGCGCTTTGCTGCATCTGCGCGTAAAGAACTAGCAACCCCGACGGTTTTTAACATCTTGGGTCCTATGGCAAATCCTGCAAAACCACAGGCAGCAGCAATTGGTGTTGCCAATGAGCGCATGCATTTAGTCATGGCACAAGTCCTGAATAATCGAGGCGTAGATGGCTTTGTTTTTCGCGGGGATGATGGTTTGGATGAAATTACTTTGGCCACCACGACCTCTGTATTTACAATTGGGGCTGGTGAAATTGCAAGAGTTCTCATTGACCCCCAGGATTTTGGTTTTGAACGAGCCCCAATTGCGGCGCTTGTTGGCGGAGACTCAGTAGAAAATGCTCGCATCACAACAGCGATATTTGCTGGGGAGAGAGGTGCACCAAGAGATGCAGTTGTTCTAAATGCGGCTGCGGCGATTGCTGCCTATGAAGCCAGGTTTGATTTGAAGTTACATGAGCGAATGGCACTAGGAGTTGTTCGTGCTGTTAATGCAATTGATTCTGGTGCTTCAGCCCGATTGGTTTCCAAGTGGGCAGAACTTACTCAGAAATTGGGCGCTTGACTCTTTTCTTTTTGGAAGGAAAGTTTCGCATTTCCTCAAATGTCCACACCTGATGGCCCGCTAGTCGTTCAATGATTCCATGTAAAACATCAACAGTCGCGAGGGCGTCATCTAATGCTCTGTGATTGGGTGAGGTTTGTGCATTAAAGAAAGTGGCTAGAGTGCCGAGTTTGCAATTGCTCACTTCATCTCTATCAAGTACAGCGCGCGCTAATCGTGCTGTGTCAACAGTTAAGTAATTTGGCCAGGGAAATTCGTGAGCTAATGCAGCAGCCTTAAGAAAACTCATATCGAAAGGGGAGTTGTGAGCTACTAAAACTGTTTCTTCTACAGATCCCAAGAATTCAAAAAGTGTTGGCAGTACTTCATCAATGAAAGGTGCTGATAACAGCATTTCATCTGTAATGCCGGTGAGTTGAGTGATAAATGGTGGCAAGGAATGTCCAGGGTCTATAAAACTTTGAAATGTACCTAAAACCTTTCCGCCACGAACCTTTACTACTCCAATTTCAGTGATACCGGCTCCAGATTGTGGAGAGCCACCAGATGTTTCGAGATCAAGGACAGCGAAGGTAGTTTCCGAAAGTGGGCTATCTCCAATGTTCACCATATGGTCGATGGTATGTCATTGAACTGACAACAGTCAGGACCTAGTATTTCCATATGGCAGTTGAAGGAGCACCGGCGGGATGGCTGCAGGATTGGTCGGCACAAGGTTCTGGTAAGAATGCACATATTGGAGTTTTGCTAGTACATGGCTTTACCGGATCACCTCCATCTATGCGTCCGTGGGGAGAGTTTCTTTATTCCAGAGGCTATTCAGTACGAGTTCCTTTGTTGCCAGGTCACGGAACCAAGGTAGAAGATCTCAACAACACAAAGTGGCAAGAGTGGTCGGCGAAAGTAACCTTTGAACTAAGTGAGTTGCAAAAAACCTGCGACACCATCTTCTTGGTAGGACTTTCCATGGGTGGGGGCACAGTCCTTAATGTCGCTGCTTCCAATAATGAAAAAATTGCAGGAATAATTCTGGTAAATCCAATGATTTATGTTAAAGGTGTCCCCGTTGAGTTAGCTTTCTTTTTCTCTCGTTTTCAAAAATTGCGCACCAGCGTTGGTGATGACATTAAACGCCCCGGCATCACTGAATGGGGCTATGACGCACTGCCTACTCGCGGCATTTATCAGCTGCTCAAAATGCTCCGCATTACCCGGCGCAATTTAGGAAAGATTACTGTTCCCGTTCAACTTTTTCACTCAGTCGAAGATCACACGTTGCCGGTGGCAAATACTGAAATCATTTTGAACGAGATTGGTTCACACAACAAGACTCGAATCGAATTGGTGAACAGTTATCACGTTGCAACCTTGGATTATGACCAAGAGTTAATTTTCCAAAATAGCCTTACCTTTATCGAGGGACTAACCTCTAAAACCAAATAGAACACGGCAACTATTGTTAGAGAAGTTCTTTTAGAAAAGCGATTGCCTGAAGGGCATTCCATCCCTCTGGATGTCTTTGGCGCATAGCTCGAGGACCTTCCAAATCTGAACCAAAGGTGAGAAGCGAGATCTCAGTTCGGCCATCTGGCCGGCGTTGACCCAAGCCGATATCGGCCATGAGCGCATTACATAAACATTTAGAGCCCTGTGCTTGATCCACTTGGCCGTTTTTAAACTCATAGTTATCTAGTGGTTCTGCCGGGCATCGATATCCGATACCACCTTTTTCGCGTTGATACATTGTGCGCAAATAACCCAAATCGCAAATGCGCATGCGCTCTTTATAGAGACCATCGTTTGAAAGAGTTTGATTGTTTTGGATTACTTTGAATGGAAAGCCAGTAGGAGAGGCACTGGCATCTGTAAGCACTCGCATACTTGGATCAGCAAGTGAGTTTAGAACGGTAGATCTGTTTTCTTGAGTAAAACCAGATTCGCTTGTTAGAGCAAACACTGAGCCGACTTGCACGCCCTTTGCTCCATGGGCGATGGCTTCAACTACTTTTTCGGGTGTAGCAAAGCCTCCAGCAAGCCAGAATGGAGAACCAGATGCCAGGATCTTTTCTAGGTTTGGTATATCTAGATCGTTATAGACCGCCTCACCATTCTCATCGATCGCATTCTTGGCGCGAGGGGGAGCGTTGTGCCCTCCGGCAACGTGGTACTCAATAACAAATCCATCTGGTTTTGTTTCTATGTCCTTATTCAAATACGCGACGAGTGCGTGTGATGAAACAATTGCCAAAAAGTCTGGACGTTTTATGGGAAAGTTCTCGATCCCAAGAGTTGTTGGATCAAAGTGTAAATAGTGCTTCTCTTTCGTTTCAGCTACTTCGACCTTCATTGCAACTTTGTTGCCAACTGAAATCTCATTGAGTAAGTGCGGGATTTGTGCCGGAATGCCAGCACCAATCAGTATGTAATCAACTTCTGCAAGCATCGCGCCATAGAGTTGCGCAGGTATGGCTAGTTGAATTTTTTCAAGAATATTCATTCCGATTAATCCGCTGTGGCCTTCTTTTGCGAGCCACACCTCAACAAAACTAGAAACAGCCAAAAGATTGTTTGAGAATAAATTTCCCTTGATACTTAACTTTGGAACATCTAAGTAAGGTTTATCTGCGGGGCGACCACCTTCAACATAGAAGCGGTCCATGATTTCTGAAATAGTTTTTTGGTTCGGAAAATGCGACATGGCCCGTCGGATATCTCCGGATGTATCTCCATCTTGAAGTCGGCGAGCAACAACTGAATCAATGGCCGTGCCTGAGATAACTCCTAGTTCTCCAGCCATTGAAACTTGTTTTGCTAATTGCCATGAAGAGACGGCAATGCCCATTCCACCTTGAATAATGGTTGGGTACTTAACATCTCTCTCCATGCGTGAACTGTAAAGATGAAAGAGGCGAACTCGCGAGTAGGCATCGCCTGTTTGGGGGTTAGATGTACTGAATGTGAGCCATCTCTACTCTTTATGGGTGTTGTGTAGTCATCAAGTGATTTTCTAATGCCAATTCGGCTTCTGATTGACTAGTCACGGTTGGTGTCTCACCGCTCTTTTCACGTTTTGTAGATTCATCAAGTTATTCTTTACTCATGAGTTCACAGTGGATGTCTAAATTTAGGAGCAAGTTCGCACTCTTGTTGGTGGTGCTGGCTGTGCCATTCATGTTTGCAAGTTGCAGCTCGGAAAAAATGTCAGCCGAAGAGGCGGCCGTGGAACCCTGTGCAACTTTTGAGAAAATGACAGACAGCATGACTGCGCAAGATAGAGCCTCCGTTATGAGTTATGCGGGGGAGGCCAGTGCGCAATTTGAAGATGTTGCATCGTTGGATCCTCAATTTGGGGAGTTTGCTAAATACTTGAAAGAAGTGTCAGAAACCGGCTCTACTGGTGACCCTCTTGGAACCTATAGCGATCTGCTGTTTTACTGTATCCCGATCAATACTCCCGAATAGTTATGGTCGGCAAGCTCTAGCGCCTTGCAATATGAGCCACGAACAAAGATTTGCTAGTACCGAGTGGATAATGGTGTTTTCTGAGTTAAAATCTCTTTATGAGAAAATTTAGAAACAAGGCAGTTCTTGCTATCGCGGTTCTTGTACTCCCAGTTGGCCTCGTTGGGTGTGGCTCAAAAATGACAGCAGATGAAGCTGCTGTGGAACCTTGCAAGAATTTTAAAGCTTATATGGACAGATTTATGGCTAGTGATTTGCGTGGAGGTGCAGGTTATGCCGATGTTGCTAGTAAGCAATTTGCAAAGCTAGCCTCCGATTACCCAGAGTTTCGACTCTATGCCGATGTCCTGAAAGGTGCCACAGACAACGGCGTTGTTGACGATCTAGGTGGATACACCAAATTGCTAAAATACTGTTTTGAAATAAACAAGGGCGCTAAATAGTTACCAATTCGGAGAGTTACCGTTTTCCGGCAGTGTTTTAACTTGCCTTGGTTCGCGCGCTGTGCCAGTTACGATCGAGTACGGATTACTTACTTGCCCGCTGAAACTTTGACATGATTTTGCCCTCCAACTTAAGCATTCCGAAGGCAACAAAAGTCAGGGTTACCGTAATAAAGAGATAGAGGAAATATTGATTGGTTGGTGTACCGAATCTAGCAATTGCTAGATTGCCAATTCGGTCATGAATTAAAAACAAGGGATAGGTAATTGCGGCTGCTGTTGCCATGCCATGTATCCGAATCTTTGCAACTTTTGAGTTCAAAGTTGAGAGCATTAAAATGTAGAGCACAGTAACAATACTTCCGATAACAAGTGCGGAATGATTGGGTCCTCGGTTAGCATCCAACCAAGGTACGAGTTCCATGCGCGAGGACAGCGCCCATAGGTATGAGGCAATGAGGCCGACAGCTCTGAATCGATTCAAACCCCATTGACCTATTGAGTAAATGATTGCTCCACCTGCAATGAGGGCGAAGAATCCATTGAAGTACCAAATCCCAAAATTGTTGAGATCAAAGACGTTCCAGACAAAACCGATAAGGGACCACCACAGGAAAATGTTTGGTAAGTATCGGTTTAAGCGAAAGAGCAAGACTACAAAAATGAAAATATAGAACTGCAAAAGTCTAGCCAAAAACCAGTGAGCGGGATCCAGCCATTGATGGCTGAACTCTTTAGGAAACATAGTAAGGGCGTAAAAAAAATCTTCAGCCTTTAAACCAGGTCGATTCCAAATACCAAACTGTGTTGTAAAGAAAATCAAAATCAATGCTAACCAGTACATTGGATAGAGACGTAGAAAGCGTTTGCGCAAGAATGTGCCTACTGAAATGCTCTGTGTAGAGGCAATCATGACAAAGCCCGTAATCATAAAGAAGAGTTCTACTCCAAGATATCCGTACTGTGCCAAACCCATTACTGGGGACTCTGTAACGTTTGGTGTGCGACCTCGGGAAATAGCGCTATATAGATAGTGGAAAGCGATGACAGAACCAAGACCTATGACCCGCAAAAGGTCTATGTAGTCGAGTCTTTTTGGCACACCTGATCTCACAAGGTGTAAATCTACTAGGTAATGATTTCTTGCGTGAATGCCCACTGAACGAGTTGGTTAAGAGGAAGTGGCTCATCTCGGGATATGCGGGAGTATTTCCGTAACGTTATGCCGCATTTTTTCGTGAGTGTGGACGATACTGGG